>JAUIMA010000183.1 GCA_030432675.1 Candidatus Hydrogenedentota bacterium
AGCGCCTCTTTGCCATTCATCGCCAAGTCCACCGTGGCACCGGCCTTTTCCAGGTGAAAGGCAATCAGGCGTTGATTCACGACGTTGTCTTCCGCCACCAGGATGCGGGCAGAAAGTGTTGTCGGCGGCATTTCCACGCTGGAGGGAGGCGAGGCCTTCGATTCGTTGGTTTCGATGATATCGTTGACCATTGGGGTAGACGGTGGAAATCGAAGTGGTAGTCGGAAGACAAATCGGGATCCCTTTCCCTCTTCTGTCCAGTCCAGCCACACGTCCCCCCCCATTAAATTGCTCAAGCGCCGACTGATGGTCAGGCCGAGTCCGGTGCCACCGTGTTTTCGGGTGACTGAGTTATCCGCCTGATTGAAGGGATTGAAGAGCGACTCCGCCTGTTCCCGCGTCATACCCGGGCCCGTATCCTGGATGGTGAAGTGTATCCATGGCTCGTCGTCTGTGCTTTCGGATTCGATGCGCACCGTTACTTTCCCATGTTCTGTAAACTTTGTGGCATTACCGACCAGATTCATGAGTACCTGGCGGACACGGGTAGGATCACCCTGGACCCGTTGAGGGATGGGAGATTGCAGTACCGTGTCGAGCTCAACGCCACGCTCAGCGGCACGCATGCGCATGAGACTGTCTACTTCGACGAGCACGCCGGGCAAATTGAATTCGACTTCTTCCACTTGCATTTTGCCGGCCTCGATTTTGGAAAGGTCGAGGATATCATTGATGACGACCAGTAGGTGGTCGCCCGCATTCCGTATGGTATCGATGGCATCGTTTCGAGGTGCAGGTTTCTGCGGCGTCTTGTTTTCTTCCGATAGCATGTCGGTGTAGCCGAGAATGGCCGTGAGCGGAGTGCGGATTTCGTGACTCATGTTGGCGAGAAACTCACTCTTCGCCCGATTGGCTGCGTCTGCCGCGAGACGTGCTTCATCCAACTTCTTTAGGGTTGTGGTCAGCGACGCGTTTTTCTCTTCCAGTGCTCGCTCCATCGCCTTGTCGGCGGTAATGTCCTGCGTGAACATCATGATGCCCGCTACCTGCCCCTCGTTGTCATACCACGGTCGTACTTCCCAACGGAGTACCTGATCGGTGTCCCATCCATCCGGGCGCCAGACGTCCGTGTCACAGCGTTCTGTGGCACCGGCGAGACACCGGGCGTGAATGTCACGCCAGCGTTGCGGGCAATCGGGAAATACTTCGTAGTGCGTTTTCCCGACGATTTGTTGGCCTTCCAACTGGTAGTCGACGTACCAACGTTCGCTGGCTGCCTGGTACACCATGTTCCGGTCGAACATCGCGACGGCGGCAGGGGCGTGGCGTACGAAGGCGGCGAGACGCGTGCGCTCTGCAGCAAGCAATCGCTCCATGGTGACCTGATCGGTGACGTCGAAAATCGCGCCATCAAGACATTGTACCGAGGTGGTGTCACGAACGGGTGACGTCGCTTGCCCTTTCTCACGGACCCACCGGGTGTTACCGTCGGCATGTTCGATGCGGTATTCAATGGTGTAGGAGGCTCCATTTTTTACGGCAGCCACGATTTCCGTTGCGACCATCTCTCGATCGTCTGGATGGATTATGCTTTCGAAGCTGCGGGTTTTGTTGTACACAAAATCGGAAGCCGGATAACCGCTGAGGGTATCGATGGCGTCACTGATGAAAAGCATGGTCCAGTGGGAATCGAGCAGGCAACGGTAGGAGACGCCGGGAATGTTGTTAACCAGCGAACGAAATTGGGATTCGTTGGCCACCAATTCCACCCGACGTAACCGGTTGACGCTAATGGTCCAGAAAAGGCCGGCCAGCAGTAGCAGGAGGGCCCCTACCCCGGCCGGAAGGCCAGCACTTACCGCCCGATGGAGAATTGCTTCCCGATTTACCCAATCACTGTCAATGGCCACCAGAATCTGAATGCCGCCGCCTGTAATCGTTTCAAACCCGCTCATGCGGAAGAGGCCGACATATTGGTCGACCCGTTGGGTAACGGTGTAGCGGGCTCCCGCTTTAACCAGAGGCTCTACAAGGGACGCGAGTTCTGCACTGGGGAACGGTGCGGGCTCGGAGCCGGTGTTGATCGCTTCGTCAAAGTACTTTCCATCATCGGTTACGAAATACAGACTGCCTCGCCCCCCGGCGATGGGATGCTCCTGGGCCAGGGCGGTAATGCGGTCAAAGCGAATGCGGATACTTACGACTCCCACTTGCTTGTCGGACGTCGGGTCAAAAAAAGGGGCGGAGTGAGCGACCGACAGACCGGAGGAGTCGAAGAGGGCAGGCGTAATATCGCAGGAGGTTTGAAACTCCAGCGCTTCTTCCCGGCTGTCATTCTTTACGCACTGGCGCACCACGGCCGTCTGGGTATAGTCTCTATCCAGCACCTGGGCAATGCGGAAGGGGGCAATAGAACTTCCATCGGCATAGATGGTGTTGATGGCGCGTATTTCCCCCTCGGCGTCGAAAAGGGCAATGGCATCTATCTCTGTGGAATCCTGGATAGCTGCGTTGCATAAGGCGCGGAGTTTTTCGACGTCGTCCTGTTGGATGGCGCGGATGATTTCCGGGTTGGATGCCAGGAGCCGCGTCCGTTCCATTGCCGGAGAAACAGTTCGCTCGATATTCCTGGCCAGTTGAGTGCCACCATCGAGTAGCGCCTGCGCGGCCGCCGTGCGCTGGGTCAGGGGGTCTCCTTGGGAGCCTTGGTATTGAAAGATGGCGAAAGCCAAGAAGAGCAGGCCAGCAAGACCAATGATCAAGGATGCGACGCGGGTAAGTATGACCGTGCGATCAAGTGAATCCGTCATGGAGCGCGCCCCACTGCCGAGGAGGCCCCGGCTGCTGTCGTCACTATTTGCGGACCGTGTCATAGCGTGGAATCCAAATGTCGAAGTATATCCAGTAAACTCCGCTAAGAATCGTGTTTTACCATGATCGCAGAACTTCGGTGTTACGTCAACCTGTTACGGTGGATTCTTTGAGTCCAATTATTGGGGGTAATGTGCGCCAATTTGGCACAGGTGCCATCAAGAAAGCCGGATAGGTGGGGTCCCCGTTGCGGTGTGGCACCGAATTATGGTCGGGCACTACGCATTAAGGAAACCAGTCAGCGGGGAGGATGCTTCAGCGGTCTGGCGCTCTGGCCCCAGTCCCGCGACATAGGCCAGGCGACCGGCTTCCGTCGCCATAGCGAAGGCCTGTGCCATGGGCCCGTGATCCCGGGCGTCAGCCAGGGCCGTGTTGACGAGGACCGCATCCGCGCCCATCTCCATGGCTTCCGCCGCGTGGGAGGGTGCCCCCAGTCCGGCATCGACCACCACCGGAACGGTGCTTTGCTCGATGATGATGCGAATCATTTCTTTCGTCTTGATGCCCCGATTACTGCCAATGGGGGCCCCGAGGGGCATGACCGTGGCGGTGCCGGCCTCTTCCAGCCGTTTGGCGAGGATGGGGTCGGCCTGAATGTAAGGCAGCACCACAAAACCCTCTTTCACGAGCCGTTCGGCTGCATGCAGGGTCTCGATGGGGTCCGGGAGCAAATAGCGGGGTTCGGGGGTCAGCTCAAGCTTGACCCAGGGCTCCAGGCCGGCGGCCCGGGCCAACTTGGCCAGACGTACCGCTTCGTCGGCCGTCCGTGCGCCACTGGTGTTGGGCAGGATAAGCTGGGTTTTGGGATCCAGGGCGGACATGATGCCTTCTTCATCGGGCTTGCTGAGATCGACGCGACGGAGGGCGACCGTAATGATCTCGGAATGGGAGCCTGCGATGGACTCGCGCAGTGCCTGGGCCGACGGGAATTTTCCGGTGCCAATCATGAGGCGGGAGTTGAAGCTGCGGCCGGCGATAATGAGGGGATCGTTTTGGGATGTGGTGGGCATGTTGATGCTTCCAGGCTGTCGGCACTAGCCGTGTGCCCAAGGTTGTGCAACGGGATAATTTCGTATATGCCTCGAAGGGCGTAACTAGACAGTGTAGTGGATTGGTTGGTTTAGGCATCTGGTAGACCAAAACGAGTCCCCATATGATCGCAATATTCTGCCAGCGTGTTCAGGGCCAGTTAATGATGCCGATATTGATGCTCATTACGTAATTCACGATGGAACACTCAACGACGAAGTCTGCGAAACTACGCTCCTGCTTCGAAGTCGCGATGGATGCCCTATTATGCCAGACTTGGACATGATGGCGCACGAAGCACATTGCGTTGATTGTCTACGGGTGATACGCTATTGGTTATGGACCGAAAACAGGCAACTCTACGTACGATGTCGGAAAGCGACGATAGCGGCTTCGTTTCTGGGACCCCATCCGAGCGACTCGCGCTGGTCTGGCCCTTGACCTGTGAAGTGTTAACTTTGAGCAAGCAATACGATGCTGAACGAAGATTACAAAGACATGTTGCTCGCCTTATCCGGCGAAGAAGTTAGGTATCTCCTTGTGGGGGCGTTCGCGCTCGCGGCTCATGGGATCGTGCGCTCGACCATCGATATTGATTTTTGGGTGTCGACGGAAAAGGACAACACGGAGGCTCTATTCAGGGCATTGACTAAGTTTGGTGCACCGGTAGAACAGATATCTGCCCAAGACTTTGAATCGGAGAATGTTATCTACCAAATTGGGGTTGCCGCCACGGCGGATAGACATCATCACGACGGTTTCCGGCCTCATATTTGACGAAGTCTACGCCCGATCCATTGAAGCGGAGCTTTGCGACATGGTGGTACGAATACCCACCATAGATGACCTTATCCGAAACAAGAAGGCTTCTGGACGACCCAAAGATTTGCTGGACGTGGCGGAGCTTGAGAAGCGGGGCTGATACTCGAAACCCGCTACAGTGCCAACGCCCGGCAGATATGCGCCGTGGCCCGCGATTTGTTCAACACGTAAAAGTGCACGCCGGGCACACCGTTTTCCACCAAATCCTCGACCTGACGGGCGGAAAAATACACCCCCACCGAGAATTGCCCTTCGTCATCGTTGTCATGGGCTTCCAGGCGTCGGGTGAGTTGTTCGGGTAACACGGATCCCGACATACTGGTGATCCGCTTAATCTGGGCCAGGTTGGTAATGGGCAACACCCCCGGCACCACGGGCACATCGATTCCGGCCGCCACACATTTGTCGCGGAAGCGATAGAAGATGTCGTTGTCGTAGAAGAGCTGGGTCACGATGACGTCCGCACCCGAGTCCACCTTCCGCTTCAAGTTGTCTAGATCCGTCTGGGCGTTGGGCGCTTCGGGGTGCACTTCGGGATAGCCCCCCACGAGAATGCCCATGTCGGGGTATTCGCGGTGGATGAGGTCCACGAGCTCATTGCCATAGGCCAGGCCCCCTTCCGGGGCGACGAAACGTTCCTCGCCCTTGGGCGGATCGCCCCGAAGGGCCACGATGTATTCCACGCCTCGCTTCCGCGCTTCATCGATATAGGTCCGGAGCTCGTCGACGGTGGAGCCCACGCAGGTCAGGTGGGAGGCCACGGGGATGCCGGGGTAGCGTCCCATGACGCCATCAAGCACTTCCAGGGTCTTGTGTTGGGTCGAACCGCCAGCACCATAGGTGCAGGTGATGAACACCGGCTTGCACGTGACCAGTTCGTCCAGATTTTCGAAAAGATTTTCCAGGCCCTTTTCCGTTTTGGGCGGGAATAATTCAAAAGAAACCACCAGGCGATCGGGGGTGTAGGTCTGAGATAACTTCACAACCGTCCTTTCAAGATAACGGTAAAGGGAACTGCTATACGGCTTCCGGAAAGCATGCACACCTTCGGTGCGGTATCCAATCGAGCGCGCAATGGGTCTTTCAGGGAACCCCGGAAGAAGGGCTGATTTAACTCACTTCGCGGGCAATGGTACAATGAAAGTCCCGTTTCCGGGTAATCGGATACCCCATCTCAGGTGACCCGCCTGTGTCTTTCCCTATTTAATTGGAGTGAATTCCATGCATTTTCTGGATGCCTTGAAAGAACAAATTGTGGTCCTCGACGGTGCCACTGGTACCGCCATTCAAGATCTGTATCTTGGTGATGAGTCCTTCGGCGGCAGCGATTTCAAAATGCTGTCGGACCTCCTGTCCTTCTCGCGCCCCGATGATATGACCAATATCCACCTCAATTACTATAAGGCGGGGGCCAATGCGGTGGAGACCAATACCTTTGGTGCCACCCCCATGCGTCTGTCGGAATACGACTTTTCCGCCATCGACCTCAGCGCCTTTGCGGAAATTCCTTATCCCGAGATGGATTTCAGCGGCAACGACTACGAGGCCCTAGCCTATTATATGAGTCGCCGCGGCTGCGAATTGGCCTGCGATGCCCGGGAACTCTACAAGAAAGAGGCCGACTATGACGGGCGGCCCCTTTTCGTCTTCGGTTCTATCGGGCCTTCCAATCGGGTCCTGTCCAGCACCAAGGCTGATCTGACCGTTTCCACCTATGAAGCTATCATGGATAACTTCTATCACCAGGTCCGGGGTATGGTGGATGGTGGCGCCGATGTGTTGCTCTTTGAAACCCAGCAAGACATCCTCGAGCTGAAGGCCGCCGTCATGGGCGGCCAGAAGGCCATGAAGGAGAAGGGCGTCAAGCTGCCCATTATCTGCCAGGTCACGGTGGATCAGTTCTCCAAGATGCAGATTTTTAACACGGACATCCACGCCGCCCTTGTTACCATGCAGGGGATTGGTATTGATGTTTTCGGCATCAATTGCAGCATCGGGCCCGACCTGATGGAAAAAACCGTGGAGAAATTGTCCCGTTACAGCCAGATTCCCATCTCCGTCATCCCCAATGCGGGGCTGCCCACGTCGATTGACGGGAAGACGGTCTTCAAGTTTCCGCCCGAAGAGTTCGGCCAGTACCAGCGTAAATTCGTGGAGCAGTATGGGGTCAACATCGTTGGCGGCTGCTGCGGCACCACGGCCGCCCACATCAAATGCGTGGCCGATCAGGTTCGGGGCCTTAAGCCCAAGGTGCGGAAGCCCGAGACGGGACTCTACCTTTCCGGGCCCCAGAATGCCGTGTTGCTCGATGGTTCCAAGACCCTGATCCAATTCGGCGAGCGGCTCAATGTGCGGGGTTCCAAGAAGGTGCGGGACGCCGTCGAAAATGAAACGGGCATCGATCATGACGCCTTGGAAGAGGTGGTGCAGGAGCAGGTCGAAGGGCTTGGCTGTCAGGTCATTGATGTCTGCATGGACTCCAATCAAATCGACACCGTAGCGGCCCTCAAGGAAGTGGTCCACGTGCAGACTACCGACTTTTCCGGGGCCATGTGCCTCGACTCCTTCCAGGTGGATGCCCTCGAAGAATCCATCAAGCAATACCCCGGTCGCCCCCTGGTCAACTCCATCTCCATGGAAGAGGCCTCGCCCGGCGTACTGAAGATTGACGCCGTCCTCGATGCGGTGAACCAGCACAACCCCTGTTACGTCGGCCTGTGCACGGGCCCCAAGGGTCCCGGTGCGACCCGGGAAGAAAAACTCGATCTCGCCAGCCAGATTCTGGATCGCGCGTTGGAGCGTTACGGCGTCACGCCCGACCGCCTGTTCATCGACGTAAACTGCTTCCCCCTGGGTTCTGAGTCCATCGAAGGACAGAACTTCGCCGTCGAGACCCTGGAAGGCATCAAGGCCGTTAAGGAAAAATATCCCACCGTACGCACGACCCTCGGTGTGGGCAACCTCACCAACGGCCTTGCCAAGAAGCCCTACATGCGTAAGGTGCTCACCTCCGTCTTCCTCGATGAAGCCCGCAAAATGGGCCTCGACTCGGCCATTATCAATCCCAACCACTATGTCTTCGTGTCCGACATTGACCCGAATGACTATCAGCTTGGCCTCAAGTCCATCATGGAACGGGACATGGATGCCTTTGCCGAGTTGGAAGACATTGCCGAGCGCAAGACCGGTGTGGTGGTGGTACGGCGCACCAGTTACGACGACCTGCCCCTGGAAAAAGCCATCTGCGAAAAAATCAAAGATGGCTTCAAGGAACGCAATAAGGGCACGGTGGATTACCGTGGCTTCACCTATGAGTACGCCGACAAGATTGTGCTCCAGGTGGTGGAAGCCATGGATAGCCACGAGCCCCTTGCCTTTATCAACGAACATCTCATGGGGGCCATGCAGGAGTTGGGCGACGGCTTCGGTCGTGGTGAAGTGTCCCTGCCCCACCTGCTCAAATCGGCCGACGTCATGCGCCAGGCCATGGGCTTCCTCGAGCAGTTCATGCGCAACGAAGCGGGTATCGACATCCATAGCAAGATTGAATACAAGGGCGTGGTCGTCATCGGCACGGTCTATCAGGACGTTCACTCCATCGGTAAAGATCTGGCGCGGACCCTGTTGGAAAACTATGGTTACCGGGTCATCGACCTGGGCACCATGACGCCCCTCCAGGCCTATATCGATGCGGCGAAAGAGCACAATGCCCACGCCATTGGCATGTCGGCGCTGCTGGTACAGACCTCCAACCACATGATTACCGTGGCCGATATGATGACGGAGCAGGGGCTCGATATTCCCATCCTCATTGGCGGCGCGCCCGTGAGCGACCGCCACGCCGCCTATGTGGCCATGGCCGGTAAAGAAGCACCCGAGGAGATGCGGGAGAATGTGTTCTATTGCCGCACCGCCATGGACGGCGTCAACGTGATGAACAAACTCCGTGCCGATGGCGATATCAGTGACTACTTCACGACGAACAAAGAAAAACTCATTAAGCGTCTGGAGCGGGCCGAGAAACGGGCCGCTGCCGACCAGGAATTGCTCGAGACCTTGCCGCGCCGTGAGGTGGGCTTTGAGGGCTTTGAGCTCGCCACCGAGCCCCGCTTTGGCCGTCGTAAGGTGACTTACAGCCTCCGGGATTTCGCGCCCTACATGGAAAAGAAAACCCTCTTTGCCCTCAACTGGCGTTTCGGCGGGAAGACCGCCCGGGAGAAGCAGGGCCACACCGCCGAAAAGTTGGAAGCCCTCTTTGACGAGTGGATCGAGAAGGCGACCGAAAACAACTGGGTCGTGCCCCAGGGGGTCATGGGTATCTACCCCTGTCAGGCCGACGGCGACGAGGTCATCGTGTACGACCCCGAAGACCACAGTAAGGAAATTGCCCGTTTTGATTTCACCGTGGTCTTGGGTGGCGAAAAGAAAGACACCATCTGCGGCGCCCAGTATTACCACCCCGTTGATAGCGGGAAGATGAGTGCCATTGGCATCCAGCTGACAACCAGCGGGCCCCAGGTCGACGACTTCATCGAAGAGATGAAGGCCGCCGGGGATTCGGAGTCGACCTTGTTTTTGCAGGGGCTTTCCGACCGTATCGCCGAAGACATGGCCGAGCATCTGCACCAGCAAATGCGTGAGCTCATGGGCGTGGACGAAAAGCAGGGGCAGCGTTGGAGTCCCGGCTATCCGGGGATGCGCAACATCCACCTGAATGCCACGATTCATGACCTGTTGGGCGGCGAAGAATTGATAGGCGTTAAGCTCACCGATGCCAGTGAGTTTAGCCCCACGGGGACCACGGGCGCGGTGTGTAGTTTCCACCCGGAAGCGCGGTATACCTGAGCGGCGGGGACTCACGCTGAGCGCATAGAATTACCAGGAACTTTTTTGATCCGCCATCCGGTTTGGGTGGCGGATTTTCTTATAGGTACGCCGTCGGCCCGACGGCTTGCGCGGTAGGAGTGTTTGTTGGAGATGGGGCCACGTCGAATTATCATTCCAGCCGTCATTTAGCGTACAATTCCGGTCCAGGGGCATGACGGGGCGTCTTGAAATTCGAACAACAATCTACGGACGGGTGTATCTCTTTTGAGTGAGTCGCTGGACAACGCACAAGAATTTCAGAGCTGGCACGTCCTGCGTGACCGGCGCCGCAATCAGTATGTTCGTGCTGCCCTGGTCGGGCTGGTGGCGGGGGGCGTGGCCCTCTTGTTTCAGCAGTTGCTCGTCGTGGCGGAAGAGTCCCGCCTGGAGTTGTTCGAATACCTGCACCACAATTACCCCGGTTGGGGTTGGGTCGTGGCGATGTTGTTGGGCGGCACGTGTGGCCTGTTTGTCGGTTGGATGACCTCCCGTTTTGCACCCGAGGCGGCCGGGAGCGGCATTCCCCACGTGAAAGCCTGTCTCATGCACGCCAAGACCATGTCCTGGTGGCGTGTCTTACCCGTAAAATTCCTCGGGGGACTGCTCTGTATTGGCTCCGGGTTTTCGCTGGGGCGTGAAGGTCCTACGGTGCAGATGGGTGCGGCCATTGGCCGTCTGCTGGCTGATGTGCTCAAGGTGCCTGCCAAGGCAGCGCCCCGACTCATGGCCTGTGGTGCCGGTGCCGGTCTGGCTGCGGCCTTCCATGCGCCCCTGGCCGGGTTTATCTTCACCATCGAAGAGTTGCAGCGCGAGTTCTCCACCCTCACCTATGTGATGGCCCTTATCGCCGCTGTCGTGGCCGATATTGTGGCCACGTCATTCTGGGGGAGTGACAACGTCTTTCAGGCGTCCGGTTTTCCGGCGGCTCCCCTGTCTTCCCTGCCTGTGTGCGCCCTCATTGGGGTGGTGGCGGGCGTC
>JAUIMA010000184.1 GCA_030432675.1 Candidatus Hydrogenedentota bacterium
ACCTGTCGCTTTTTTAAAAAATCTTATATTGTTTTCAGTCACGACGATTTTTTTAGTTCTTAATATTTCATCTGAAAGATTATAAAAATATTCGGCCATTGCCGCTGTTAATAAAAACCGCCCGGCCTGCACCCCGAATGCACACGCCTTCGGTCCATTGAATCGGAGGCGCCTTCATTACATTGGTCGTGAAGGTGCCTGCGATGGCCGTTTCCGCATCGCTGACCACCAGGGCACAGTCCAGCCGTCCGGTGCCTTTCCCTTTGATGTCGGCCACCACGCCCGAGGCCCGAAAGCCCTGGGGAGCGCAGACACCACCGTCGATGATTTTCATGGGGCAAAGGCTCCGTTCATCAGGCCAGTCGTTTCGTCGAGGCCAAACATAAGATTCAAGCATTGGACGGCCATGCCGGCCGTGCCGCCCACCAGGTTGTCGATAGCGCTGGCAATAATCAGGTTGCCCGTGCGCTCATCCCGCACCCAGCCGAAGTCCACAAAATTCGTACCGCGCACATACTGCACTTCTGGCAGCACGCCTTCGCCCAACACGCGGATGAAAGGCTCGTCGGCATAGGCGTCATAATACGCGGCGGGGTCAAATGGTTCCGTGGGGCGCAAGACAATCGTGGAGTGAATCCCCCGGGTCATGGAGGTGATGTGGGGCGTGTATTGCACCATCAACTTATTCTCCAGGGCCTGCTCAATTTCGGGAATATGCTGGTGCACGCCCACCTTGTAGGCCTTGAAATTCTCGTTCATCTCCGGAAAGTGCAGGGCCGCACTGGGCGTCCGTCCGGCACCGGAAACACCAGAGACCGAGTTGATCACCACCGGTGCATCGTCCAGGGGGGCCGAAAGCAAGGGCCGCAGGGGCGTAATAATGCTGATGGGATAACAGCCGGGCACGGCCACCAACTGGGCATCGGGGAGCTTGTCCCGCCAGCCCGGCACGTAGCCATAGACCGATTCGGCAAGTAACTCGGGAGCCGTGTGGGTCTCTTTGTAGTACTGCTTAAAGAGATCGGTATCCTGCAGGCGGAAGTCTGCGCCAATATCAATCACCCGAACACCCGCCTCACGGAGGGCCTTCACGGGGGCCATGGACTCTTTGCCGGGCACGCCGATGAAGACCACGTCGCAGCTTGCGGCGAGGGCCTGGGGATCAAAGGCGGTAAACACCAGATCCGTAAGGGACCGAAAAGCGGGCAACTGACTGTCCACCCGCTGGCCCACCGCACTGGTAGAGACCGCCGCTACAATTTCAACGCCCGGATGGGGCAGGAGCAAGCGCAAGAGCTCTCGTCCGCCATAGCCGGTGGCGCCTATAATGCCAACTCGAATCATAAGAGAATACCTTTGTGTAAAGCCCGTAATTATAGGCCCCCATGCGGGAGTGGTTCAAACGGGGTCTCGATTTGCCCCCCGGTTGATGACGTCCGAATCCCCCGATTTGGAAGGACTTAGGCCACCAACCGGCACACCGCGCGCGCCGACGGAGGAGGGCGACACCCATAGGCGGCACGAATTGAAGAATAACGATCAACTCCCCGTGCCACGCGACGCCGAGTACTGCGAGGTTTCGTGTGCGTGGAGCAACATTGAACTATCCCGCCAAAAGAGCCGTTCACACGGGTGTCCGATTTCATGAAGGCAGAAGGACGCCCGCACTGAATCCACCTTGATGGCTCTACGAATCTAGTGCTCCATGCACACGAAAGCTCGCGGAGCTCGCCATCGCGTGGCACGAGAGAATCACCGAGTTCAGCAGTTATTGGCCCATCGATGGGGGAAACCGATAGACGGCACGAATTGAAGCATAACGACCAACTCCCCGTGCCACGCGATACCGAGTACAACGAGGTTTCGTGTGCGTGGAGGAAAGGGGAATTCTCCCGCCAAGAGAGCCACTCACGAGGGCGTCCGATGCCGGAGCTTCGAAAGGACGCCCGAATCTAATCGTACGCCATGGCTCTACAAACACACCGCTCCATGCACACGAAAGCTCGCAGGACTCGCCATCGCGTGGCACGAAACCAATACCTCAAACCCCGGCTTTGCAGACGACCACACCATAGATAACGCATCAACCCTCATTAACTCCTGGTGGTGCCATCCCCGAAGACCGTTTGAAAGGCGATCTCCTCTCCATCCATCGACAGGGTGATGAGTTTGGCCCCTTTCTTCACGTCATCCCCGTACCCCCCATAGCCCGTGGACCTCCCATAGGCAAAGAGCACCCCGTTTTCCTCGAAATAACAGTCGTTTCGGTGACTGTGCCCGCAGAAACAGGCCCGAATGTTCCCCAGCCCCGTAATCATATCCGCGCCCATGTCCGCTTCATCGCCCCAACAAAGCACCTCTTCCAGGGCAATACCCCGGGCACGACCTTCATCGATGGCCACCTGATAACGCTTCAGGGGTATGTGGAAAAACAGCACCCCAGGCACCACGGTGTGGCGGTGGGCGGACAGTTCTTCCGCCTGCGCCGTGAGCCACGCCAGATCCCGGGGCAACTGCCAGGCATCCATGGTGTTCACGAAAAACAGGTCCCAGGCTAGGGTCCCATCGGGTCGGCGCACTTCCAGGTGGCTTTCGCCCCGTACGGTCATCGACGGAGCGGCATAGTGGGGTGTGGCGGCGATGCGTGCCTGGGCCGTGGCAAAATCGGCCGCGTAGTCATGGTTGCCCCAGGTGAAGGCCCACGGCGTCTCCAGCGACGCAATAAAATCCAAGTCCCGCTGCATCCACATGGGCGCCACATCGGGGTGCCCGTCGCTGCACCAGATATCCCCCGTAACCGCCAGAAAATGGGGCTTGTGCTGGGCGACCATGGCCCGCACATCGGCGCGGGTACGCTCATTGGCAAACTCGCTGCCGTCCGAATGAAAATCCGTGAGCTGGAGAATGCGAAAGGATTCACCCTCCGGAATGGTGAGTTGATTGGGAGTCGTGGATTGATTCATGAAAGTTGAAATCCGTCAAATAAAGGGTTGTCTTCGTGCCACGCGATAGCGAGCTCCGCGAGGTTTCGTGTGCATGGAGGGCAGGCAATTCCCCTGATTCCAGGTCCACTGCACGAGGGCGTCTGACTTCCGGGGTGGGGAGACGCCCGAATGAATTCATCCGCCATGGGTTCCTCGACACCACGGCTCCACGCACACGAAACCTCGTGTGGCTCGGCATCGCGTGGCACGGGGACAGGAGGGTCGGATCGAAATATGTCTTTCTGTTTCATTGGTACTCATTCGGCCGGACAAAATGAACCAGTTAGCCCTACTCACCGCAGCGATATTTCCCGCCGCCCTAGTCCGCTGCCTTCGCGGCGCAGGGTGGTGACCTCTTCGATTCCATGGGCCAGCAGATAGTCCCGGGCCTCGGGGATTCCAGCACCCACCTCGCCAATCCGGTGGGCGTCATCGCCGAAGCAACAGGCGACACCCACCTCGCGGGCGGCTGCGAGGAGCCAGGGCGCCGGGTAGGGCGTGCTCAGCCCCTTGCGATAGGCCGCCGTATTAACATCCAGAATCCCGTCCTGCTCCTTTGCCAGCGCCAATACAGACCGCGCACGCTCACGCACCGCCGGGGTCTCCAGCGCCGGGTCCTCCACGCCATGACGGCGCACGAGGTCCAGATGCCCCACCACTTCCGGGCGCAGGGCCACCAGCATATCGGCCACCGTGTCGTAATAGCGGAGCGCCAGGCCTTCGAGTCCGCCACAGGCTTCCACCGCCTCCTCAAAGAGCGCGCGGGTATAGTCGATGATGATGCCATCCACCCAATGGACCGAACCCACGATATAATCCAGGGCGTACTGCTCGCGCAGGTCCTGCATGACCGGGGCATAGCGCTGGACCGGGACCACCTCGATTTCGAAACCGACGAGTAGCTCGATCTCCCCGGAGTAGGCCCCCTGGAGCCGACGGGCCTCCGTCACGTAGTCGCCAAAGAGCTTTTCCAGGTGGGCCACATCCCAGCCCATGGCCTTTTCCTCGGCGTAGACGAGATCCGGTTCCACCCGGGGCGCGTGCTCCGTGAGGCCATAGGTCTGCATTTCCGACGCGACCGCCGCCTGGACGAGGCCTTCCAGCGTGTCATCGGCATGGTCACAATAGGCGCCCGAGTGGCCCCCGTGCAGAGAGACCATCCAGGGTTTTGCGGTGGATTGGGAAGACATACGATAACACTCCGGAATTGCCAGTGGATGTTGGACCTAAGCTTATCAGGGGCAACCCACGCCAGCCAAGGCGGGGGCGGCGAGGATATCGTTTTAGCAATGACACTCCAAAAAAACATGCGTGCCGCGCGATCCCGAGGCCCCGTTCTCGCCCGCCGTTGGCGATGGGTGCTATGCTGACCACAACGCTAAACCCAAAGGAGAGCACCCCATGTCGAGCCATCAGGCCACCATCCAGTGGCAACGTCAAACCGACGATTTCGCCTATGACACCTACAACCGGGAACACACCATTCAGTTTCCCAACGGACAGCAGCTCAACGCCTCGGCCGCGCCGGAATACCTCGGCAACGAGGCCTGCGTCGACCCGGAAGAATCCCTCATTGCCGCCCTATCCAGTTGCCACATGCTGACCTTCCTCGCCATCGCGGCCAAGAAACGCTACACGGTCGACTCCTACGTGGATGCTGCTACGGGCTTTCTGGATAAGAACGACGCGGGCAAATTTGCCATCACGCGCATCGAACTACACCCCACCATAGTCTTCAGCGGCGAGCGGCAACCCGACGCCGAGGGCATTGCGGCCATCCATGAAAAGGCCCATGAACACTGCTTCATCGCCAACTCGATCACCGCAGAGGTGGTCGTCCTTCCCTGAATCCATATCGTGCCCATTGACCCTGCACGTCGTCACTTCGAAGACTACCAGCAATTTACCAAAAACGCCCCAACCTGGAGGGGCCGGGGGTGGGTCAAGCCGGGAAGCATGTCGCAAACCCACCTCTCGCCTCAAAGTGGAAGGGAATGAGTCCGCGCCACAATCTGAACCCACTGGTAAGCACGGCTCGCTCTGACTTAGAATCGAAGTATTCGCACCGGAACACCAACTCCAACACAACAAGGATAAACTGCCATGGTATCTGCATTTCTTCTTGGCGCTGCCGCCGTAGCGCTGGGCGGGCTTCATGACCCGGCCACGATTTCCGTCTTAACCACGGGCTACAAATTTACCGAAGGACCTGTCTGGCGCGCCGATGGTACCCTTCTTTTCAGCGACATTCCGGCAGACCGCATCTATACCGGCACGGGCCATGTCTTTCGGGAGCCCAGCGGAAAGTCCAATGGACTCACCCTGGACCGGGAAGGCCGCCTGATTGCCGCCGAGCACGCCACCCGACGGGTCACCCGCACCGAAAAAGACGGCTCCATCACCGTGTTGGCTGAGCGCTTCGAAGGCAAGCGTTTCAACAGTCCGAACGATGTGGTGGTCCGCAGTGACGGCATGATCTTTTTCACCGACCCCCCCTATGGCCTCGACGGGGGCATGAAAAACTCTGAATTGGGCTACAGCGGCACCTATGCCCTGAACCCCGAGACGGGAGCGGTCACGCTCATCAGCAAAGATTTCCAACGACCCAATGGACTTTGTCTCTCACCCGACGAAAACACCCTCTACGTCGCCGATACGCAAGGCGCCCACGCCCCCTCGGATATCTCGGGAGACATTATGGCCTTCGAGCGGAACGCCGATGGCGGCTATAGTAATGGCAAACTCTTCTGCCACCTCCCGGGACCAGACGGCATCAAGGCCGATGTGAAGGGCAACGTGTGGGCCACCTGCAAGGAGGGGGTCAACATTTACGACCCCCAGGGCCAACTGCTCGAATCGGTAAACACCCCGGAAGAGCCCAAGAACTGCAGCTTTGGCGGTCCCGACGGAAAAACCCTCTACGTCACCGCCCTGACAAGTGTGTACACGGTGAAGACAACGGTGGCAGGCGTACACCCCGCCCATAAACCCTAATCCCTTCCCAAATAACCACTTACAGACCACAAAGGCCCTGCCATCCGGGAATCGCAAGAAAACGGATTGCAGGGCCTTCGCTACTACTAGAACGCATCATTTTCATGGGTTCAATACCTTATAGACACCGCGCACGCCCAAAAAGTTACACACCACGACATTTTTCGGGCGCGGCGCACGCCCACCGCGACCAACACGGCCTGTGCCACGGTGCGCTCAGAGACTGCCGCAGGCCCACGACGATGGCGGTGGCTGCCCCATCGTGGGTGAGGTAGACGTCTCGCCCCCATCGCAACCCCGCATTACGTGATGCGCAACAACTCCGGAGAACATCGCGCCTCTCCAATTCACCGTGTTATGCTACGGCCCTACCGACATTGTAGCGGCGACATACATATCTGGGAGGCTATATGCTATGAATCCATCGCGGGGAATTCTTCTACTACTGATTCAACTCACCCTCTGGTGCACCCCTGTTATCGCACAGGAAACGGAAGTCAAACCTTATACCTTACGGGGCACCGTGGTAGACGGTAATGGCGTTCCGATTGCTGGAGCCCGGGTCACGGTGGGCACCATCCCATCCCCCCTTGAACAAGTAATGGGGACCTATACCGAGACCAACAGCCAGGGCAAGTTTTCTCTTGAAACACCCTACCCACCGCCCTTCCACCTCTCGGCCTTCCACGAAGCCTATCTGCCCGAATCCAAATCCATCTCCAAGATAGAAGGGGACAACGGCCCCGAGATGTATCTGCAGGCGGGCAACACCCTCGCGGGCACCATCGACTACGATCGACGCCACCTGGAACCGGCGTGGGTCTCGGCCTATTTTGCGAGCTCCGGCTTTGAGTCCCTTGTCCGGGCGGACGACGCGGGTCGCTTCACCTTTAAGGGACTCCCCACGGGGCGCGCCCAGGTGACCGTACGTCTGGAAGACCCCACCTACACGCGGTGCTATCAACGGGTAGACGATGCCATGGTGGTCCCCAATGGAAACAACGTGGTGCGCTTTACAATCGCCCCGGATGACGCCTCCCTTTCCGGCATGATCACGGACCCCCATGGCAATCCAGCCCGGGCGGATGTCACCTTCCGCCATGTCGACAACGAGGGCGACGTAACGGTGACCGTCACTACGGGCAGCGACGGGTGCTTTTCGTTGGAAGGGCTGCCCCAAGGGGATGGACAGCTCGTCATCGCCGCGCCGGGGCGGGCCAGTCAATTACATACCGTAACCCTGGCATCCGGCGGCACCACCCTGGAGCCCCTCGCCCTCGGCGGCGGGGCCGAAGTGAAGTGCTCCTTTGTAAACGTACCCGAAGGCGTACGTCAGATTCAGGTACTGCTCTTCTTTGGTAAGCTGGACGCCCCCTCAGGATTGCTCAGCGATGTACAGAATCTCCTGGACCAACCCCTGGCCCATCGCCTCCTGGCCCGGGATCGGGTCGTCACCCTGAAAGACATCGCGCCCGGTGAATACACCCTTCTCGCCCACCCGACAACCCCGGAAACCGCAAAGAAGACCCCCTATCGCGCAGCGGATGCCCTGCGAAAACTGCCGGTTTATATGGACACCTTGTCGGTCCGCGATGGGGGCGCACAAACGACCGTAGCGGCCGCCTTCCCCCGGGAAACGCCCTATCAGATCGCCAATCAACCCGTCCACCCCATTGTGGGCCAGTGGACCTACATCTACAAGGGCAGCCAGTTCATCCGCACCTTTACACGGGACGGCAAATACACCCTCAGCGAAGGCGGCATCGTGGGGCAACAGTATCCCTACGTCATCCTCGGACGGCAACGGGCCATGGTGGTCACGCCCAACCGGAACCTGATTCACACCGTGCGGGAAGACGACAAGCTCGATATCGAAGGGGTCTTCGTGGGCACGCGAATGACGCGATAACGATTCAGGGACTGCCGCAGCCCCACGTTGGCGGGTAGCAATAGTCACCACGGGCCAAGTAAAAAAATAAAACCATGGGTGCCACCCTCAAGCGGAGGAGCGAAGCGGGGGAAGCTGCGTTCGCTCCAGGCACTCCGCAACGGAAACGGTGCTTTACACGGGGTCTTCATTGCCCATCGCAAACCACGGGACAGCCACGCCCGGTCAACACACTACGACTACCGCGAAAACACACGCCGTCCAAGGTGGCCCCGCCACGGCCATGTCACTTGGGGCGAGACAGTCCCTGAGCGTCTGTGTCGTCTACAGCACGCGCAACACGGCGCATTTGAGGTAGGCCGTTTCCGGCATGGAAAGCAAGACCGGGTGGTCCGCCGCCGCGCCACGGAACTCGAGCAATTGTACGCTCCGTTTTTCCGAGGAGGCCGCCCGTTTAATGACGTCCACAAAAGTGGCATTGTCGATGAAGTGGGAGCAGGAGGAGGTGATGCACACGCCACCGGGACGGGTCGCCTTGATGGCGGCGCGGTTCAGTTGCAGATACCGCCCCTGGGCTTTCTTGGCCTGACTCCGCCCTTTGGCAAAGGCCGGTGGGTCAATGACGACCACATCAAAGGGATTTTCTGCCGCGAGCACGTTCTCCACATCGTCACAGCGGAGGTCGAATTTATCCAGCACGCCGTTCCGCTCCGCGTTACCCTGGGCCAGGTCGATGGCGGCCTGGGAGCTATCCACCGCCACCACTTCCCGGGCACCCGCGGTTGCCGCATGGCAGCCCCACAGCCCCAGATGACAATGGCCATCGAAGACCCGGGCATCCCTGGCAAAGGGAACCGTCGTGAGGCGATTCAGGCGCTGATCGAGGAACATGCCCGTTTTCTGAGCCCCTTCCAGACGCAACTGAACCGCGAGACCTTCCAGCTCGAATTCGACGGCGTCGGGCACTTCACCCACGGTTTCGATGTTGTAGGCCACCTGCACCCGCACTCCGTGGACCCCCTCTTCCGCGAGGAGCAACTCGCCTATCTGTTGCATCCAGGGCACATAGAAGGCGCAGGAAGACTGAACCGACACCACAGCACCGAAGCGGTCGGCCACCAGGCCGGGCATCCCGTCGGATTCCGCAAAGAGCCAGCGGTATGCGTAGGATTGGGGATAAAGGGCCTGGCGGAGGGCCAGGGCCGATTGGATCCGGGCCTGAAAAAATGCGGAATCAATGGACTCCTGGTGCCGCGATAGAATACGGACCGCAATGCCCCCCTGGGCCTGATAGAAGCCCCGCCCCACAAAACGGCGGTCATGGGAATAGACATCCACCACGTCGCCATCAGCAAGTTCGGGCAGTTTGGCAAATTCCGTACGATAGGCCCACGCATGGCCCCGTTGGATACGGCGTTCTTCTTTGGGCTTCAGGGTGGCAATGGGGATGGTGTCGGTCATGGGGTTCTCGCAGGGGTAGGTAATCAAGGGTGGAATAGCGGGGTAGTGTACGTCATACTGCCCTTCGGTGTCGATGCGGGTATAGCATTCGGGTCACGGCCGACGCTTGACGGAATCGGGTTCCCATGCTATATTGTAACTAAGTTACACTGCCTGCAAAGAGACTTCCCGTCATCGGCACCCTCTGCTTACCGGCACCCACGTAGCGTGCGGTCATGAGCAAACAGGAGGGCAATGTATGGAGTGGCTTCGGGCACTATCCGATGTGGAATCTGCCGTGGCAGACTGCCTCATGCGTGAGAATTATTTCTTCAGCGAACATTTCAACGCCTTATTGGGAGAGTATCGCATCGCGCGAATCTCCATCGTCCGACGCTTGAAATCGGGCATACACAACGAGGAATACGATTACAGCAAAGGCCATGCGGATATCCCCTGTTTTTGCCTTGATATCAAGGCCACCCATGAGGAGCCCGCCCTTTCTCTTTTCGTGGCGTTCAGCCGGGAGACCGAGGACACGCTCATGATGTGGATACAGGAATTCCATCTGAAAGCGAAATAAGTAGCAACCACTTGGAGGCAGGCATCAATGGGTGATTATAAAAGGGAAGTTCGTGACACATTCACCTACCACGGTGCGGGCTTTGCCGTTGTGCTTCGACGTTTACCCATGCTCTTGCTCGGTACGGAGTGGGTATTCGACGTAAAGCCCTCCGCCATTGATCGACGCATCTTCGAGCGCCTCCCGCACCAGGCATCGCGGCTCACCGGCTACCAAGTCCGTTTTATTCGTATTTATGCCGACATGACGTTGAAGGCTTTTGCCCACCGCTTCGGCGTCTCCCACCCTGCCGTTTTAAAATGGGAACGCGCGGGCGATAGCATGACCAACATGTCCTGGTCCACGGAAAAAGACATCCGCCTCTTTGTGTTGTCTCAGAGTGAATCTTCGGCCCAGGAATTTCAGGCCTTTTATGAGGCACTGACCACCGAAGCCAATGAGGCCGTGACACCACTGGAAATTGATATAGAGGAATTGGTCGGCGTCCATTAGCCCCCTACGATCCCAGCGTATAAATCGCATCCAGTTCCCGGTAACGCTCGTCGTAATCCAGGCCATAGCCCACGACGAAATGATCTTCGATAATAAAGCCCACGTAGTCCGCTTCTACCGCTTGAATACGGCGACTCGGCTTGTCGAGCAAGGTAATAAAGCGTTCGGAAGCCGGGT
>JAUIMA010000185.1 GCA_030432675.1 Candidatus Hydrogenedentota bacterium
TGGGAAGTAGATGGTCGGTGCATGAAAGCCTCGATCCAGCAGCGACTTGGCGATGTCCGTGGCGTGAATGCCCTTTTGCGCCTGGGGGGACGCCGTAAAGATGCACTCATGCATGAAATTGCCGGGAAAGGCCGCCTTGTAAGTGCC
The DNA here is from genome assembly GCA_030432675.1 of Candidatus Hydrogenedentota bacterium. Lineage (GTDB taxonomy): Bacteria > Hydrogenedentota > Hydrogenedentia > Hydrogenedentales > JAEUWI01 > JAEUWI01. Next base: position 148 of record JAUIMA010000185.1, read on the forward strand.
CTTGAGGCGCGCAAAGATATAGTTGGCATTGAGCACCGCATTACGGCTTACTTCCTTGAGGCCAGCGTCACCGTAGTGGCGAAGGTAGGCGTAAGCCCGCACGGCAATCAGATAATTGCCGAAAAAGGCGGCGATGCGCCCGATGCTCTTTTCCGGGGTGGCGAGGGTGAATCCGTCGCCGTCGGGGACGACCCGGGGACCGGGGAGGTAGGGCAAGAGGCGCTCCGAAACGCCCACCGGCCCACAGCCCGGGCCACCCATGCCGTGGGGCGTGGCAAAGGTCTTATGGAGATTATAGTGCATGACGTCGAAGCCCAGATCACCGGGGCGGCATTGGCCCACGATGGCGTTGAGATTGGCGCCGTCATAATAGAGCAAGGCATCTTTGGAGTGGGCCAGTTTCGCAATCTTGGCCACGTCTTTTTCAAAGAGTCCATGGGTGTTTGGACAGGTCAGCATGATGCCTGCCACGTTGTCGGTCAGCATGGCTTCAAAAGCGTCCAGGTGAATGGTGCCATCGGCGTCCGACGGGATCTCGACCACCTTGAAGCCCGCCATCACCGCGCTGGCCGGATTGGTTCCGTGGGCGCTGTCGGGAATGATGATGGTATCTTTGTGTGCGTTGCCTTTGTCTTTATGGTAGGCCGCCATGAGGAGCGTGCCCGTCAGTTCGCCGTGGGCTCCGGCAATGGGTTGGAGGCTGGCGGCTTTCATGCCCGCCACTTCGGCCAACTGACGCTCCAGCTCGTGGATCAGCGCATAGGCCCCCTGGCATTCGGACTCAAAGGTGGGGCTGCTGGAGAAGTGGGGGTGGAGCTGGGACATGCCCGGCTCGGCCGCCGCCACTTCGGCAATCTTCGGGTTGTACTTCATGGTGCACGATCCCAGGGGATAGAAGGTGTCATCGATACCAACGTTCCGCTGAGAGAGGTGGGTAAAGTGGCGCACCACATCAATCTCTGCCATCTCCGGCAGGGCGGCCTCTTCGGCGCGACAGAGTTCCTTGGGGAGTTGGCACGAGGGGACGTCCAGGGCATCAAGGCGCAGGGCCCGCCGTCCGGGCTGAGACTTTTCATAGATTAATTGCATGCGACTCTCTCCAGCGCCGTTGCGAAGGCGTCCAGCGCCTCCCGGCTGTGTTTTTCCGTCACGGCGATGAGTAGATCATTGGCTTCACCGGCGCCCACATCGGCCAGGGGCAATCCGGCCACGAAGCCTTCCTGCAGGAGTTCGGCGGCTACATCGGTGGCGGGGGCTGGCAGGCGAACGGCGAATTCATTGAAGGTAGGTCCGTCATTGAGGATTTCTACAAAGCTCAGTCTGCTCTTCAGATACTCGGCCTTGGAGTGGCACGCGACGGCCACTTCTCGGAAGCCTTCTTTGCCCCAAAGGGAAAGATGAATCAGGGCGCGCAACGCGCAGAGGGCCTGGTTGGAACAGATGTTGGACATGGCCTTGGTGCGGCGTATGTGCTGCTCGCGGGCCTGGAGGGTCAACACAAAGCCGCGCCGTCCTTCCTGGTCCTTCGTTTCGCCCGCAATACGTCCGGGCATCTTGCGCACGTGCTTTTTCAGCGTGGCCATAATGCCGAGATAGGGGCCGCCAAAGCCCAAGGGCATACCGATGGACTGACCTTCGGCGATGGCAATGTCCGCTCCCATCTCACCGGGGGTCTTCACCATGCCGAGAGACACGGGGTAGAAGGACACGACCAGGAGGGCCTTCGCATCATGGCATCGTTCACCAAGGGCCGTGAAATCGGCCACGGTGCCCTGGAAGCTCGGGTTCTGGACAATCACGCAGGCCGCCCCTTCGGGATCATCGCCCACCACAATTTCCAGGTCCAGGTTGGCCGCATGGGTTTTCAGCATAGCGAGGTAAGTGGGGTTGACCGATGGGTGGACCACGATGCGGTTGCGCCGTGCAATACGTACCGACATGGTGGCCGCTTCGAAGACCGCTGTGCCCCCGTCATAGAGGGACGCGTTGGCAAATTCCATGTTGGTCAGCCGGCAGATGGCCGATTGATATTCATAGATGCTCTGGAGCGTTCCCTGCGAGCTTTCGGGCTGGTAAGGGGTGTAGGCCGTGTAAAACTCACTGCGCCCCGAAAGGGCGTCCACCGCTGCGGGGATGTAGTGATCGTAATAACCACCACCCAGAAACGACGTGTGATTGACGTTGTTGCGGGAGGCCAACTCGGCGATGTGGTTGCGCACCCCCATCTCCGACATGCCCGCGGGGATATCCCAGGACTGCATGCGTAAGGAGGGAGGGATACTGGCGAAGAGCGCCTCGACGTCATCGACGCCAATGGCCGCCAGCATGGCCTGCTGATCGGTTTCAGTAGTTGGAATCCAACTCATGGGGGATACTCCGGGTGACGGGTGGGCCCGTGCAGGGCGTGCCGTAATGTAAGGGATGCGGGGCATGCAAACGAGGCGGCTCGGAAGGAGGGGGTCCACCGAACCCATTGAGGCCACCAGCGGAAATGCGACGGCTAGCCGCAGGACTCCACATAGGTACGATAGGCCGAAACGTCCATCAGGGCATCCAGCTCCGTCGGGTCGATGCCATCCAATTTGAAAAACCAACCTTCGCCCAAGGGGTCCTTGTTAATCAGCTCGGGGTTGTCTTCCAGGGCGTCATTGGTCTCGGTGACCTTGCCGGAAACCGGGGCGTAGATGTCACTCGCCGCTTTGACTGATTCTACGACGGCGACTTCTTCACCCGCTTCGACTTCGCGTTCGGCGTCTGGTAATTCCACATATGTGATATCACCTAATTGAGACTGGGCGTACTCGGTAATGCCAACAACATACTGGCCATTCAATTCACCAATCCACTCATGTTCTTCGGTGTATCTGAGCGTGTCCGGGTTCATCGACTGAAATCCTCCGCTATCCATCTGGTTTGTGCTGCGCGCCCGTCGGCCCGGGCCGGGATACGCGTCTTACCACGTTATTTTTACAGTAAACTTGGGGTATGCATCGTGAGGCGAAGGCCTCAAGGCGATGCGTTATGCGTCGAATTTCTTGCGGCACGTGCCTTCCTGGTAGACCGGAAGGGTTGCCGTTACGATGGGCAAGTCTTTCGGGCCCGCCGTGAGCGCCGTGCCCGGCTCCGCGAGGTGTTGTGGCAAATCAGCCAGTCCCACGCCAAAGCCGAGGCTGGGGCCGAAGGTGCCACTGGTCACCTGCCCCACCACCTGACCGTCGTGCTTGATTTCGAAACCGTGTCGGGGAGCCCGGCGGGAATCGGTCTTGATGGCCGTCAGCACGGTGTGCGTGCCCTCATCACGCTGAGCGACGAGGGCTGCTTTGCCCACAAATTCTTTGTTCCAGTTGATGAGGCGGGCCATGCCGGACTCCAGGGGCGTCTTATCCAAGGCGAGATCTTCGCCGTTCAGGGGATAGCCGACTTCCGTGCGGAGCGTATCCCGTGCGCCAAGGCCACAGGGGGCCACATCCGGGTGGGCTGCCAGCCGTTCCCACAGGGGGATGGCCGCCTCGTTGGGTACGAAAATCTCATAACCGACCTCGCCCGTGTAGCCTGCGCGGGTGACCACGATGTTGTGCCCCTCCCATTTCATGGCGGCACCGTTCCAGTATTTCATCGAGCGAAGGGCTTCAAAACCAAGTTGCAGCAGAATGTCCCGGGCCAGTGGGCCCTGAAGGTCAATTTTGGCCGTCTCGTCACTGACATTGGTGACACCTTCCGCCCCGCTCAGCAGATCGTTGACCACATCCAGCGGGCCGGCATTGGTTACCAGGTAGAGCGTCTCGTCATCAAGGCGAAGGGCCACGCAATCATCGATGATACCCGCCTTTTCGTTAAGAATGGCGCTGTAGCGGCAAAGGCCAACGCGAAGGGTGCGCATGTCGCTGAAAACGAGGCGATCCAGGGCGGCCAGGGCGCTTTCGCCCTTCAGCACGAATTCCCCCATATGAGAGCAGTCGAAGAGGCCCGCCTTGCTGCGGGTGTGCTGATGTTCCTGAATAATGCCTGCAAATTGAACCGGAAGGGCCCAGCCGTGAAAATCGACCACTTTGGCGCCGTGATTATCATAGGCGTCGCGCAAGGGCGTTTGCCGCATAAGAGGGGCCTCCGGGCGGCGCAACTATCTGCTCAAATTGCAGATACCGCGAAGCCATTTGGTGTTGTAACAAGTTGATACCAAGAAGCTTAGGGCGCCCAGGCGAACGGCATTGTATGGTGGAAATCAGCATCCGCCGCTTCACCGTGGTGTACTCCACGTCTAAGCTCGCCAGTCACGGCGGAAATTTCGCTATACTTTGCCACAACCAAACAGGCGTGTCAACATCGCGCCCCCGCTGCCGCGTTTCCCAGTCCTATGGATGACTAAAAGTTGCCCATCGCTCTCGCCATATGCTATCCTTCCGCGATTTTCAACTTCACAGGGTTCCCTGAATTCGTGCTGAATTCGGGTGTCTGACACTGCGCTCAGGCTGCATGAGGGAACCCAAGGCTTAACCCGAATGGAGAAATACCAATGGCAATCGTTTCTATGCGTGAGCTCCTCGAAGCGGGCATTCACTTTGGTCACCAGACCCGTCGCTGGCACCCGAAGATGAAGCCCTACATTTTCGGCCAGCGTAATGGCATCTACATCATCGATCTCCAGCTCACGCTGCGTCAGATCTACAAGGCCTACGGCCTGGTCCGCGAGACCGCCGCAAACGGCGGCAGCATCCTCTTCGTCGGTACCAAGAAACAGGCGCAGGAGCCCATCGCCCAGCACGCCAACCGCTGTGGTCAGTACTATGTCCACAACCGCTGGCTTGGTGGTACCTTGACCAACTTCCAGACGGTCCGTGGCAGCATCCAGGAGCTGAACAACCTTCAGGAGCTGGAAAAGACCGGAAAAATCGAGCGCTACAGCAAAAAAGAAGGCGTTATGTTCCGTAAGCGCCGCGCCAAGCTCGAAAAGAACCTCCTCGGTATCCAGAAGATGCCCGGCCTGCCCAGTGCTATCTTCATTGCCGACGCGAAGCGCGAGTACATCGCCGTACGCGAAGCCAAACGTCTGGGCATTCCCAGCATCGGTATCGTTGACACCAATTGCGACCCCGATGTGGTGGATCTTCCCATCCCCGGCAACGACGACGCGATCCGCGCCATCGATCTTTACTGCTCCGTAATGGCAAACGCCGTGCTTGAAGGCAAACTGCGTGCGGAAAAAGTGAAGGCTGACGAAGCCGAGAAGCAGGCCGCCAATGCGAAGTCCGCTGCCGATGACGCGGAAGAAGCGGGTGAAGCCGTTGCCGCCGCTCCGGCCGCCGAGGCCCCTGCGGAAGCGCCTGCCGAAGCCCCCGCTGCCGACGCCGCCGAGTAATTGCGTACAGAAGACCAAGAGATTTAACAAGGAGTGAGTATACCCATGGCTATTACAGCTAGTGATGTGAAGTCGCTGCGTGAATCCACCGGCGCAGGAATGATGGACTGCAAGAAAGCACTGACCGAGAGCGGCGGCGACATGGAGAAGGCCGTCGTATGGCTCCGTGAGCGCGGTATTGCCAAGGCCGCCAAGCGCGGTGACAAAGTGGCCGCCGAAGGCGCCGTCCATTCCTACATTCACATGGGCGGAAAAGTCGGCGTGATGGCCGAGATTAACTGCGAAACCGATTTCGTGGCCCGCGGTGATGAGTTTCAGAATCTGTGCAAAGACATCTGCCTCCAGATTTGCTCCACGGCACCCCTCGCCGTGACCCGCGATGAGTTGGACCCCGAAGTCGTGGCCAAAGAAAAAGATCTCTACGTTAAGCAGGCCGCCGAGACCGGCAAGCCCCAGGAGATCTGTGAAAAGATCGCCGAAGGCAAGCTCAAGAAGTGGTTCTCTGAAGTCTGCCTCATGGATCAGGGCTTCGTAAAAGATCCCGACAAGACTATTGACCAACTTGCTACTGAGCTCAGTGGTAAGGTGGGCGAAAAGATTACGGTGCGTCGCTTTACCCGCTATCAGTTGGGTGAAGGCATCGAGAAAGTCGAAAGCAACTTTGCGGATGAAGTTGCGGCTGAACTGAAAAAAGCAGAAGGGTAAGGCCCGCTTTGACGGCACCAAGATACAAGCGCATCCTGCTGAAACTCAGCGGTGAAGCCCTCGAAGGTACTTCCGGTAACGGCGGTATCGACTTTCCGACGCTCGGCACATTCTGCGACGAAATCAAAGAAGTCGTTGAAATGGGCGTGGAAGTTGGTCTCGTGGTTGGTGGAGGGAATATCTTCCGGGGCGTTCAAGGGCTGGAAACCGGCCTGGACCAGCCTACCGGTGATTACATGGGTATGCTGGCCACCGTGATTAACGCCCTCGCGATTCAGGCTTCCCTGGAAAAGCGTAGTGTGCGCACCCGCGTCATGACCGCCATCGAAATGCGACCCATTGCAGAGCCCTATATCCGTCGGCGTGCCACACGGCACCTGGAAAAGGGGCGCGTGGTTATCTTTGGTGCCGGAACGGGTAATCCCTTCTTCACCACCGATACGGCGGCCGCGTTGCGCGCCAATGAAATTGGTGCCGAACTCGTAATGAAGGCCACGAAAGTGGATGGTATCTACGACGCGGATCCGGTGAAGAACCCGGATGCGGTCAAATATGATACGCTGGACTACACAACGGTGTTGACCAACAAGTTGCGCGTAATGGATGCTACGGCCATTTCCCTGTGTCGGGAAAACAGCCTGCCCATTCTCGTCTTCGATCTGACAGAGCCCGGCAATGTAGTTAAGGTGTTGCGCGGTGAGACCATTGGTACACTGGTTAAAGGAGAGTAAACGTGTCACATCCGGTACTTGATGAAGCCACTGATAAGATGGACAAGAGCGTCGTGGCATTCCAGACGGAGATGAGTAATATCCGTACAGGCCGTGCCAACGCAGGTATCCTGGACATCGTGGACGTGGACGTATACGGCTCAAAGATGAAGATTAACCAGTTGGGTACGGTCACCGTGCCCGATTCCCATCTCATCGTGGTCGATCTCTGGGATAAGTCCCAGTTGGGTGCCGTTGAGCGTGCCATTATGAGTTCGTCGCTGAACCTCATGCCGGCTAACGACGGTCAGGTCATCCGAATTCCGATTCCCCCGTTGAATGAAGAACGGCGCAAGGAATTGGTGAAGCTGGCCGGGCGCCACGTGGAAGAGGCCAAGGTGGCCTGCCGAAGCATTCGTCGCCACGCTGTGGATGAGATTAAGAAGCTCCAGAAAGATGGAGAGATTCCCGAGGACGATGCCCATCGTATGACCGAGTCTGTCCAGAAACTGACCGACAGCCACACCGATAAGATTGATGCCGTCTTCAAGTTGAAAGAAGCCGACATCATGGAGGTGTAACGGTGGGTGTGCCAGCGATAATATGAGTCTCGTACACTGCCGCGGATACACCACCATTGCGTGTGTCCGCGGCAGTTTTCTTTGGGGTCCGTCTGTTACGAAGTACTAGAGACCAACCGGGTAAATTACCGCATTGAAAAAAGCTTCCACATCGACCCCCGGCGAAATGCTGGATAGTCGCATTGACATGGACCGCCTGCCCCGTCACATTGCTGTCATCATGGATGGTAATGGCCGATGGGCCAAGGAGCGGGGGCTTAGCCATGTTCAGGGGCATGAGGCCGGGGCCAACAGTGTGCGTGCGGTCATCGAGACCTGCCGGAAACTGGGCGTATCCACCCTCAGCCTCTATGCCTTTTCCACGGAAAACTGGCGCCGCTCCAAACTTGAGGTCAATGCCCTCTTTCGGCTCCTCAGCAAATACATTCGCCGGGAAATCGACGAGATGGATGACAACAACATCCGGATCTGTTTCATGGGCCGTCGGGAAGGGATGCCCAAAAAGGCCCTGGCCGATATGGATTCCTGCCTGGAGCGCACCAAGAACAACACGGCCCTGACGGTAAACATCGCCATCAATTACGGGGGGCGGGGCGAAATCGTCGACGCGACCCGTACGATTGCACGGGATGTGCAGGCGGGTTTGCTTTCCATTGACGATATTACCGAAGAGCGGTTTGCACAGTATCTCTATCAGCCCGATCTCGATGAAGTAGACTTGCTCATACGGACCAGCGGGGAGCTGCGTGTCAGTAATTTTATGCTCTGGCAGGTATCCTACGCGGAGATCCTGGTGCCGGAGACCTTGTGGCCGGATTATGATGCCCAGTGTCTCTGCGATGCCATCGTAGCCTATCAACAGCGCAACAGGCGCTTCGGAGGAAGGCCCTGATGCGTTCCAATCAAGGGGCTACGTTGGTGCGCCTGCTCACCGCCCTGGTTTTATTGCCTTCCGTGCTCGCCCTCGTCTGGGTGCCCCAGCTCGAAGTGCTCTTTGTCGCCTTTATCGGATTGCTCGTCGCGGTCGGCCTGAATGAATTTTTTGCCATGACCAAGGCCAAAGGGATCGAAACCTGGTCCCTGCCCGCCATGGTATTCGGTGTGCTCATGGTCTTCGCCTCCTACCAGTCCATGGCCCTCCTCAACAGTGCCCTCGTCGTGGGAATCGTCGTTGTGGCCTGGGCTCAGGTTCTGCGGAGTCAGGTGTCACTGACGGCCCTCTCGGTTAGTGCCTGGGGCCTCTTCTACGTGGGCTGGATGCCCGCCCACTTCGTAATGATACATGCCGAGGCGGGCGCCCTGGGCGCTACCTTAGTCTCTCTTCTCATCGCCATTGTGGCCCTCTCCGACACGGGGGCCTACTTTGTCGGGAAGTCTATCGGCAAACATAAACTCGCCCCCACGGTGAGCCCCAAGAAAACCTGGGAAGGCGCCATTGGCGGTGTCGTGGCAGCCGTCCTCGGTATGACCGTGGCCTGGTATCTTGACCACCACGTGACCGCCATCCCCATGCCCGGCTGGTCCCTCTGGCAATACGCCCTCGTGGGGGCCGTCCTGGCCATTGCCGGACAGATCGGGGACCTTGTAGAATCCATGATGAAACGGGACGCGGGCGTCAAAGATTCCGGCAATATCCTGCCGGGACACGGCGGCGTGCTTGACCGATGCGATGGCTTTCTCTTCGCCGGTCCCCTGATGTATTACATGCTGGCTTGGCTACCCGCCGCGGCCTGAAGGTTTTAATCGCTATGTACGAAGAACAATTGGCGGCTGTTAAGGCCGACAAAGAGAAACTGGCCGATCTGCGTGAATGTCTGAACGTGGAAGACACGAAGATCAAAATCGGTTCGCTGGAAGTCCAGATGACCGATCCGACCTTCTGGGACGACTCCGAACGGGCCCAACAGGTGGTCCAGGAGCTCAAGTCCCTCAAAGGTATCGTCACCGCGCCGGAAGAAATTGCCGAGGCCCTCGATGATCTGGAAGTCCTGATCGAGATGGCGGCGGAAGAAGAAGATGCCAGCCAGGAATCCGAAATCCTCTCTGAGCTGGAATCGGTCGAACGCACCCTGGGCAAGCTGGAATTGAACAGCCTCTTCATGGACCCCCGCGACTCGAAACCGGTTATTCTGAGTGTTCACCCCGGTGCCGGGGGCACGGAATCCTGCGACTGGGCCGAGATGCTACTGCGCATGATCCTGCGCTTCTGTGAGAAGAACGACTTCAACGTCGAAATCCTGGAATACCAGGCCGGGGACGAGGCCGGACTCAAGAGTGCCACCTTGCGTATTACCGGGGTGAATGCCTACGGTACCTTCAAGTCGGAAGCCGGCGTACACCGCCTCGTGCGTATTTCGCCCTATGACTCGGCGGCACGACGTCACACCTCCTTTTCGGCGGTCGAAGTCCTGACGGAGGTAGACGATACCATCGAAATTGAGATTCGGGAAGACGACCTGAAGATGGACGTCTACCGCTCCAGCGGCGCGGGTGGACAGAAGGTTAATAAGACCAGTTCGGCCGTGCGGCTGACCCACCTGCCAACGGGACTCGTGGTGGCCTGTCAGATCGAGCGTTCGCAGCACCGCAACCGCGACGTGGCCATGCAGATGTTGCGGGCCAAGTTGTATGACATTGAACAGAAGAAAATTGATGCGGAACTGGATTCCCAGCGTGAAGGCCATCAGGATGTGGCGTGGGGCAGCCAGATTCGCAGTTATGTGCTCCATCCCTATCAGATGATTAAGGACCACCGCACCAACTTTGAGTCGGGCAATGTGACCAAGGTGCTGGATGGTGACCTGGAACCTTTTATGACGGCCTATCTGAAATGGAATCTGGAAAATAAGAACCGATTGAACTGAGTGCACCACGGCGAGGCGCTCAGCCCGCTGAAATCCCGCTGCCCATGGCACGCCACCGGCAGACGGGGATGATGGATTAATGCTTGGTAAACTGTCGCCCAATGCCCCCGGAGTGTGGCGCACAGGTCGGCAAGGAGAGAAGATGATGGACGAAAACAACGGCAACCAGGACCACCCGA
>JAUIMA010000186.1 GCA_030432675.1 Candidatus Hydrogenedentota bacterium
CGCCATGAAAAAAGCTAACAAAGGTTTCACGTTGATTGAGCTCATGATTGTTGTGGCCATTATCGCTATCATTGCGGCTATCGCCATCCCCAACCTGCTTCGTTCGCGGATGCAGTCCAATGAGTCCAGCGCCATTGGTAACCTGCGCACCATCGTGGGTGCTGAAGTGGCCTACCACGCCGCCAACTACGCCTACACCGCAGATTTCGCGGACCTGACCGGCGCAACCCCGTCCTTCCTCGATGGTAACTGGGGTGGCACCAAGAGCGGCTACAACTTCGTGCTCGGCGGTGACGCCAACGCCTTCACGGCAAACGCCAACGCTGCGGCTTACGGTACGACGGGTGGTAAAGGCTTCTTCACCGACTCCAGCGGTGTGATTCGCTACGCCGACGGCGCGGATGCCGACGGTACCAGCAACCCGATTGGTGAATAATCACCGAGACCGAATAATCCTTTAGTGATTGCGCGCCAGGCCCTTGGGCCTGGCGCGTTTTCTGGTTCTGGCAGGTGTGGCTTGACTTTCCACATGCGGCATCGTAGGGTTGATACAACAAGAGGAGTTGCCCGGCCATTGCAAAGCTTCACGCCAGTCTTCCGAAATCTGTGTGCGTGCGCCCACGCCACCCAGCGCCTGGTTCGAACGGGCTATGGAATCACCGGTTTGGCGGTCCTGGGATTGCTCGGGGCCGGGCTGGCCGAGGCGCGCCCCGCCAAAGAGCACAGCCCCGCCCGATTGATGGAAAGAAAGCGTATATCCGTGGAGACATCCCCCCTGAATTCCTTCGCTCAAGATAGCGTGACCTTGCTTCCCGAAATTCGTTGGGAAAACCTCCCCGCCGGGTCCACGGGCGTGGTTCACGCCATCGCCATCCTTCAGGACACGGACCCCGGTGTCGTGGCAGCCCAGTTGCAGACGGTGTTGGATATCGCGGGGAACTATGGTCTATTCGTCGAGCATCACTTCGGCTCAGCGGCACGGGATCGGGTGGGTATCGTCGTCTCCCCGCCTTTCCCCCGGATGACATTTCACTGGGAGGCCCACCCCTACGAGTCCGTGCCCCAGACGAATGGACTATGGCGTAGCCCCTTCGCCGACACCGGCGACGTAATGGCCGTGGAATCCCATGAAGGGCAAACGTTGATTCAATTCGAGGCGGCCGCGACCACGCGGATCGATCACACCGCCCGGCGGCAGGGACATCGACGTTATCGCATCCGGATTGATGGGCCGGCAGGCCCCCGGGTATCCCCTTCCTGCATTTGGATGCCCGGATTGGGTCGTGTCGCCTGGCCTGCGGAGCCGGGTGCTGCTCCGGGTGCGGACTGGAGCGGATTGTCAGAAGCGTTCAAGGTCCGTCGCTCGGCCCGGGAAAAGCTGGCCAACGCATTGGGGCTGGGCCCTGAGGCGAGTTGGTCGGTCACTTCCGCCGTATCGGGATTCCGGGAGTCGGCCTACCTGTGGCTGGTGCCTTCCCCGTCAGAACCCATCCTATCGCCCTACTATGCACCTGGCTTTTCCACCGACGCGGATAGTGCGACCTGGGTTCCACTGGCCGTGGGGGCCTGGTCTGATGTGGTTACGCCCTTGCCAGCCCGTTGGCGGGTGGAAGGGGCTGCCGTGATTTCCGATTCCGAAGCCTCTCTGGCCCTGAAGGATGGGGGAGACGGAGCGCGAGGTGATGAGTTTACCGCTTTCCTTCGTCGACATCGGGGTCGGGAAGCTGCGCTGTTGCTGGAGGGGCGGGTACTCGGGGTCGTGCCCCTGTCTGATTTCGCCGACGGTCACTGCTTGTTGGCGACCCTTCCGCACGAAGCGAACCGAGCCATTCTGAATCAGTGGGAAGAAGCACGGGGGGCTTTCGTTGGGCCCGCGGAACATACGGCTTCTACCGCCACACCGGAAGACGTGCCGACTGATGGTGAACTCGACTTTTTTCAGGTCCGCCTCATGGCCGAGCCGCAGGATAGGGAGTTGATTCCGGTGACCCATTTCGCTGCGCCAGGAGGCAATCAGGGCGTCGTGGTGGCGGTGCAAAACGAGATTATTCTCGACAGCCGCGCCATCACCGGTGCCCGCCTGGAACGGGATTCCGATCGGCTCCTCCTTCACCTCAGTTTGACCGACGAAGGGCGTGAGGCCCTCGCAGACGCGTGCTTCACCCATTTGGGTAAACAGCTCGCCATCGTATTTAACGACGAGCTCATCAGCGCACCGACCATTGTGGAGTGGGAATTGGAGGAGCTGACCTTTAAGGGGATAGGTTCTCACTGGCCAGACGTGGCCGAGACGCTGGTGGCCCGACTGGGAAGTAGCTGAGCGGGAACATGCACTGCTATGGGGGATGATTCCGCGCAAGTCCTTCGCAGATGGAATCTCTCCGCCGGGTTCAGGTATCCTTGTGCCCCACGGTTTCGTATTATCCATCATCGCTGTCAGTAAGGTATCCGCACGCATGTCCGCAAGAAATGAAGTCATACTTTCCGGTATTCGCCCCACGGGCCGTCTCCACTACGGCAACTACTTCGGGGCCGTTCATCACTTTCTTCGCCTCCAACAGAGTGATGCCACCTGCTTTTATTTCATTGCCGACTATCATGCGTTGACGACCATTACGGAGCGCAAGGAAGTCTACAAGCAGACCCTCGACATGTTGCGTACCTATGTGGCCTGTGGTCTGGACCCGGATCGTTCGATTGTCTATCGACAGAGTGACCTGCCCTGTACGGCAGAGCTCTCGCTGCTGTTGGGTATGATCACCAACATTGGACATCTCGAGCGGGGAACGACCTACAAAGACAAATTCAGTAAGCTTCAGGATGACCCCAAAATCGACGGCAACCCCCTTTCCTACGGTCTCCTCGGTTACCCGGTCCTGATGGCGGCCGACATCCTCATTGTAAAAGCCGACGTGGTGCCCGTGGGCGATGACCAACGGCAGCACGTGGAAATGGCCTGCGATATCGCTGAGAAATTCAATCACCGATTCGACTGCGAAGCCTTGCAGCGACCCAAGGCCGTAGACCGACAGGCCCTTCGCCTCCCGGGATTAGATGGTTCCGCCAAGATGGGCAAGAGCGATAACAACACCCTCGATCTGCTGGATGATCCCAAGACGGTGTTGAAGAAGATCAAATCGGTGGTTACTTCGACCGAGCCCATGCCCTTGGGAACGGACAGCAATGACCCGGAGGAAGTGATCGCTCGACTGCCTGGTGGGCTCAACGTACTCTATCGTCTCTTGCACCTGACGGCTCCCGAAGCGGTATTCCTCGATTTTGTCGACCAGTATCGTCAGGGGGGGAAATTCTACGGTAACCTGAAGAAGGCTGTGGCGGAACATGTCAGCGCCTTCAACGCCCCCATCATTGAAAAATTTCATGATCCGTCTAACAACGATGACTTCATCAAAGATTTTCTTCGCGACAATGCCCAGAAGGTGACACCAGTTGCGTTGGAGACGGTCGAAGGATGTCGGGAAGCCATCGGAATCGGTCGCAGCCTCTATCGCGCTTGAGCGGGAGCATCACGTTATGGATATCGTGGGTTCAGACAAGTTTCTACATTTCGTCATCAGCTATCTGATCGCGTTATTTGACCCCGCTCTTGCGGTCCTGGCGGGCGTCGGAAAAGAAGTCTACGACTTTTTTGGCGGCGGCACGGCCGATATCTACGATCTCGTGGCCGACGGTCTGGGTATTTTGCTGGCCCTGTAGACGGAGCGTCCCGAAGAAAATTTGCGTTTCGTCCGGGCTACCGCACAGAATCCAACTAAAGCGCTAATTTATCACTTTCCGACTCCACGCCGGAATCACCTTGGAATCTGTGGTCTATGCTCAATCGTTGTGTCAATGTTCTTCCACCCATCCGCGTTTTGTCTGCCCTGCTGCTGCTTCTTGCTGTGGCCGGTTGCGGTGGGGGCGGTGCAGGTAAGGGCGTTATCTCCCTGGCACCGAATGTAACGGAGACCATTTTTGCCGTAGGGAAAGGCTCCGAGGTCATCGGAGTCAGCGACTATGACGACTACCCGGCCCGGGTGCAACGTTTGCCCGAATTAGGCGGGTATATTGATCCGGATTTAGAGCAAATTGCCTTGCTTCGTCCTGCACTTATCTTTGTGCCCGGTCGCCATGAAAAAGTCACCGCCTTTGGGGAGCAACACGGTATCACCATAGAGAATATCCACATGGACAGCCTGGCGACCATCGATGCCGGTATCGAAACGGTAGGGCGTACCTTGGGAGCGGTGCCGGAGGCGACGGCCCTTCGTGCCCAGATTGTCTCGGAACTGGAGGCGATACGAACGGCCGTGGAACCCTTTGAACGTCCCAAGGTGCTCATCGTCTTGGGGCGTGAGCGGGGAAGTCTACGCAATTTGCAGACGGTAGGAGGCACGTCTTTTATCTCCGAATTGGTCGAAATCGCAGGGGGTGACAATATCTATGGCGATGAAGACAAGCCCTACATTGAAGCGTCAAAGGAAACCATCCTCGTCGAAGCGCCCGACGTAATTATCGAGATTCACGCCGGGCGTTCTTATACCAAGAAACAGACCGAGGCCTTGTTCAGCGATTGGCTGGCGTTGGATGCGGTGCCCGCCTGGAAAAGTGGCCGCATCTACTTGTTCACCGATTCCCACATGCTGCGACCCGGACCTCGTGTCCCGGATGTGGCCCGGCAAATCGCCAAGAAGCTTCACTTCGCGGCTGATTTAGGTGGATGATGCACCGCATCGATGCCGAAGCACTGGCCTATTCGTACACCTCCGGCCAACGGGTTCTCGACGATGTTTCGACGCACGTCGCAACAGGTGAAGTCACCGGGATTATTGGCCCCAACGGCGCCGGAAAAAGCACCTTGCTTCAGCTGCTTTGCGGATTACTTTCTCCCGAATCGGGCAACGTCCTTCTCAACAAGTCCCCGTTAGAGCAATACACCGATCGGGAGCGGGCCCGCCTTGTGGCGTACATGCCCCAATCGGTCAGCCCCGCGTTCAGTTTGACCGTTCGTGAAGTGGTCGCCTTGGGGCGTTTTCCCCACCTTGGGCCCTTTGGCAGTCTCGGTACGCCTGACCACGAAATTGTCCAGGATTGTCTCGGGCAAACCGAAACATCCCACTTGGCTACGCGGGATTTCTTATCTCTCAGCGGAGGGGAGCGGCAGCGCGTCCTGCTGGCCAGTGTTCTGGCGCAGGAACCTCAATTGCTCTTGCTGGACGAACCCACCTCGTCGCTGGATCTGCCCCATGAGGCCGCCTTTTTCCGTCAGCTGCGTACCCTGTCCGGGCGGGGGCTTGGCATCGTGGTCGTCACCCACGATATCAATATGGCCGCCCAGTTTTGCGACCGATTGGTCTTGCTGGGGAAAGACCATCGCCTGGTGAATCAAGGGGGCCCCTCCGAAGTATTACAGGCCGATATCCTGACGGACGCGTATGGCAGCCCCCTCTTGGTGGGGGAGCATCCGCAAACCGGTGGCCCCTTCGTGACGGCGCCTGTGGGGGGCATCTGAAATGACCTTGGGCAACACACGATTCTTGCTGCTGCTCGGGCTGGTGTCCTGCGCGGTCATTTTTACCTGCAGCATATTCATCGGAACGGAAACCCTGGACCTGGGTCAGGCCTGGCGCGAACTCCGTAGCCTGACACCATTGTCTGAAGCACCGACCCTGTCGATCCTGTTGATGCAGCGAATTCCCCGCACCCTGGCTGCCTTTCTGGCGGGTGGAGGGCTGGCGGTGGCGGGGTGCGCGTTTCAGGCGCTATTGCGTAATCCGCTCGCTACGCCGTACACCCTCGGCGTGGCCAGCGCCGGTGCGCTGGGCGCCTGGGTGGCCTTCCTCCTCGCCGACGTGACCGCCGCGATTCCACTCCTCGCGTTGCTGACCAGCAAGCAGGTGATGGCTTTCCTGTTCGCCGGGTTAGACGTGTTTCTGGTATACCTGCTGGCCGCCCGCCGAATCCATACCTCCCCGGCGGTCTTACTCCTGGCCGGGGTTACCCTGGGCATGCTGGCCAACGCCGGAATCATGTTCAGCCGTTATCTGGCCCGTCCCGATCGCCTGGTCAATATGGATCGATGGCTTATGGGGGGCGTAGATGTGCTCGGTTATCAGCCTGTCCTGTTGTTGGCTGTGGGGGTCATCCCCTGTGCCGCCGTGTTGCTGCTTCAGGCGGCGCGCTATGACCAATTCGCCTTTGGGACTACCCTCGCGGCCGGTCGCGGCGTGAATATTGGACGTTTGCAGACGACCACGTTTTTCGTGGGGTCGTTAATTACGGCCGTCATTGTCTCGGAAGTAGGGCCCATCGGATTCGTAGGACTTATCATCCCCCATGGCGTGCGCCTCTTGACGGGACCGAGCCATCGGCTGCTCATGCCCTTGAGCATCGTAGCGGGCGGGGCATTCCTCTGTGCCTGCGACATTGTTGCCCGCCGTATACTTCCGGGCGAAACACCTATCGGAATCATCACCACCATGGTCGGAGGACCGGTCTTTCTCTACCTCCTCGTGCGCCGCCGTTTTTCTGACTGGAACGTTTAGGTCCCCGGCGTAGTCTACTCCTGTGTGTCTGATCACGGCAGAGTCCAAGGCCTTTTGAGGGCTTTGGGCCGAAGAATTCTCCTGTGAAACTCCTGCCCTCTTCGTCGTTGTGTTCCCCAATGATGCAACATGTTCTCGAAGTTATTGAATTGATGGAAATACTGTTATTGCGGGGCAAAAATCCATTGCTTTATTTCGGTTCTTGGGATATTATTCAAGATTGATGGGTAAGGAATAAGTGACATTATGACCGTTGACGTAAGATAGGGATCGGCTTGGAGTAGTTTTATGTGTCGGGACTTTTATACCGGGAATAGCCATGTTGATACATGCGTGGATTAATCCGGCACATCGCGAGAAAAAGACCCTCGAATGGCTCATCTGTCGTTTTTTGATCATTACCTGCAGTTATGTGGTCTTTGCGCAGATTGGTCAGCATCTGGCGATCACGGACCATTTCATATCACTCGTCTGGGCGCCTACGGGAATCAGCGTGGCCATGCTGACCATTTGGGGGCTTCGCTACTGGCCGGCGGTCCTGCTGGGGGCGTTTATCACGCCACTTTCGGTTGGAATAGACCCTCTGACCGCGCTTTGGATGGCATCAGGAGGTTGCGCAGCGCCCGCCTTGGGTGCCTATGGGTTGCGCACGTCATCTTTCTTTGACAATGCGTTTACCCGACGTACCAGCGTTTTCTATTTCATGTTGGTTGCCGGGTTTGCAGCAATGTTGATTAGTGCCACCAATGGGGTCGCGGCTCTCTATATTGGAGGCTATCTGGCTGCCGAGGAGCTGCTTACCGCATGGATGACCTATTGGATCGGAGACACAATCGGGGTGCTGGTGGTAGCGCCGGTCATCCTCACGGCAACCCATGGGCGGTGGTATACCTGGCGGCAAGATTGTTCCGCGACAGAGTTTTTCGGGATAGCGGCGTGTTTCGTGTTGCTTACCTGCTTTGCGTTCGCCAATCCGTTAGGATTCACCGTCACCCCGACCGTCGTCTATCTCCCTTTTCCCCTCCTCCTGTGGGTATCGCTCCGCGGCGGGGCCTTTCCTTCAGCCTTATCTACCCTCATTGTAACCGCGATAGCATTGTTGTTTACCGTGAACGGACGGGGCCCCTTCGTCACGGGGGATCTCTACTACACCGTGTTTTCCCTCACCGTCTTTACCGTGTACGCCACGACGGCGGGTTTTGTGTTCGTGTCGCTGCGGAGAGAGCGGGAAATGACGCTGGAGACGGTGCGTCGTAGTGAAGCGTTCCTGCAGGAGACCGGGCGCATGGCCAAGGTGGGCGGTTGGGAATTCGATGTGCGGTCCAACCAGGCAAATTGGACGGAAGAGACGATACGGATATTGGAGTTGGACCCGGCCCATACGAAACTCTCTCGGTCCATGCTCGATTACTACGATCCGCCGGATCGTGTGCGTCTGGAACACGCGCTGGATCGCGCGAAGAATCTGGGGGAGCCGTATGATTTGACCCTGGGTATGACGACGGAACGGGGAAATCATCGGTGGGTACGGGTCATGTGTAACCCTCAATGGGAAAATGGCCACTTGGTGAAAATGTCCGGCACCATGCAGGATGTGACGGAGCAGTATGAGGCCGCACGGGCGATACGGGCGGGAGAAACGAAGTACCGTATTCTCGCGGAGAATGTGCGGGACATCATCTGGACGTCCGACCTGGACATGAAAATGACGTATATCAGTCCGTCGGTGCTGCAGCTTCGTGGTTACACCGTGGAAGAGGCGATGAAATTGGAGGCGGCAGATTTGGGGCCCGCAGGTACGCGTGAAAAAATCGTGGAGGCTGCACAGTCCCTCGTGGATTCCGCGTCGTCCAGTTTTGATGACACGGATGTCAATGATGTGCTGGAATTAGAGTTGTATCGCAAGGACGGGTCCAGTTTTTCTGCAGAAATCGTGGTGACGGTATTGCGTGATGATGCCGGGATGCTCTCCGGATTTCTCGGGGTGACCCGGGATATCAGCGCGCGTAAGGCCGTGGAACGCTCGCTGAAGGAGAGCGAGCTCCGGCTGAACCGCACGGGGCGCATTTCCCAAGTGGGGGGCTGGGAGTATGATGTCCTGGAAGATACCATGTATTGGACGGAAGAAACCTGTCATATATTTGATCGTCCAACGGACTACCAGCCTGTGCTGGAGAATTCCCTGAATTTTTGTCACCCGGATGATCGGGAGATTTTGCAGGCATCCATCGTGGGAGCCTTGAATCACGGTGCGCACATTGATATGGAGCATCGGGTGAAGACTCACCGGGGTACGGACCGTTGGGTGCGCAGTATTTGTGAACCGGTAGTGGTCGATGGAAAGACCGTGCGGCTCCTGGGCACTATTCAGGACATCACCGACCGAAAACGGGCGGAGGCCCATCTTCGCCTGCTCGAGTCCGTCATTACTCACACCAACGATGCCATAATCATTTCCGACCCTGGCCCCATCGGTGAAAACGGCCCGCCACCACGTTTTGTGAATGAAGCCTTCACCCGGATGACGGGCTACATCTATGAAGAAGTGGCGGACGCGGGACTCGATCTACTTCGGGGGGCCAAGACCAGCCGGGAGGATACGGATCGCATGGTGGGCCAGTTGCGGGCGACCCAGTCCTGTACCTCAGAATTGATCATCTATGGAAAAGACGGGCGGGAGATTTGGGTGGATGCCCATGTGCTACCGGTAAAGAGTGAAGAGGGGGATGTAACCCACTTTGTCACCGTCGTACGCGATATTACGGAGAAAAAGATTGTCGAGGCCGAGCGTCTGGAGTTGGGTGCCCGAGCGACGGCCGTCATAGAAAATGCGGAGGATGCCATTATTACGATCGATCTGCAAGGGATTGTGGAACGTGCCAACGGTGCCGCAGAAACTCTGTTTTCGTGCCCGGGTGAGAGTCTTGCAGGCAAGGGGATTCTTGAGTTAGTGCAGCTGCCAGGGGGTATCGATGGGCCTGGGGATGTGGGGGTTGAGGCTCAGATACGGGGTCTGGCTGATGCCCGGGAAGTCTCCGGTCTGCGCTACGACGGGGTGGTCTTTCCCGTCAGTCTCAGTGTTGGAGAATTCTTCGTGGATGACGACCGCTTTTTCACCTTTATTATTCACGACATGACCCGCCAGGCGGAGTTGGAGCGCCAACTGTTGCAGTCCCAAAAAATGGAATCTCTGGGAACGCTCGCGGGGGGTATCGCCCACGACTTCAACAATATCCTGCAGGCCATCATGGGTTTCAGCGCCATGGCACGCCAGCATATTTCGGATAAGGACCTCAGTGGGCTGGATGACTGTATCGAGGAAATCGACAAGGGAGCCTTTCGGGCCGCCAGCCTTGTGGAGCAAATTCTTACTTTCAGCCGTGATTCGGGTGTGGCCTACGGGCCCATCGATTTAGGCCCCATTGTGCATGATGTCCTGACCTTCCTGCGGGGCTCTCTTCCTGTCACCATTGAGATAGCCCATGAGCTTGACGCGACGGCCTGCCGGGTCTGGGGCAACGCAAACCAAGTGCATCAGGTGCTCAATAATCTCGCTACCAACGCGTTCCATGCCATGGAAGACCACGGCGGGGTGCTCCGTGTAGCCCTCGAGTGTATCGACCTGACAGAGCCTGTGGAGGCCCACGTCGGGCAGCTTGAGCCAGGGGGATACGGACATATAAGCATTGCCGATACGGGGGCCGGCATTCCCCCGGAAATTATGAACCAGATTTTTGACCCGTTTTTTACCACGAAGCACAAGGGCAAAGGCACCGGACTCGGGCTGGCAACGGTTCATGGCATTATCGCCCGGATGAAGGGGGGGATCCGTTTGGAGAGTGAAGTGGGGGTAGGTTCGACGGTTCATATCTATCTGCCTCTCTTGCAGGCGGTCGAAGGCGGGGGCGAGGTGGTAGTCGAA
>JAUIMA010000187.1 GCA_030432675.1 Candidatus Hydrogenedentota bacterium
CCTTGTGGTTCTCGCCGAAATGCGAGCGGTGGCATTCGTCGAAGATGAAGATGACACGCTTGTCGCGGAGAGGTTCGAGCCGCTCGCGATACTGGCGCTTGTTCGTCCCGTCCAGCGCGAGGCCCAGCTTCTGGATGGTGGTGACAATGACCTTGTCGGCATAGTCCTCCGAGAGGAGGCGGCGCACGAGGGTTTCGGTGTTGGTGTTTTCCTCTACGCAGCCTTCCTGGAACTTGTTAAATTCCTCGCGGGTCTGGCGGTCAAGGTCCTTGCGGTCCACCACAAAGAGGCACTTTTCAATATCGGGGTTGTCTTTCAGCAGCGTGGAGGCCTTGAAGGACGTGAGGGTCTTGCCGCTGCCCGTGGTGTGCCAGATATAGCCATTGCCCCGGTTTTGATGAATGCAGTCCACAATAGCCTTGACCGCATAAATCTGATAAGGCCGCATGATCATGAGCTTTTGCTCGCTGGCGACCAGCACCATATCGCGGCTGATCATCTGGCCGAGTGTGCATTTGAGGAGGAACTTTTCGGCAAAGTCGTCCAGGTGGGTGATTTTCGTGTTATCTTCCGCGGCCCATTGGTAGATGGGCAAGAAACGCTCATCGGCGTTGAAGGCGAAGTGCTGGGGGTGGTTGTTGGCGAAGTAAAATGTGTTGCCCCGGTTGCTGACGATAAAGAGCTGCAAGAAGCAAAGGAGCGAATTGCCGTAGCCGTTACCGGGGTCATTTTTGTAGGTGACGATTTGCTCCATGGCGCGGCGCGGGTTGATGTCGAGGCTCTTGAGCTCGATCTGCACTACGGGCAGGCCATTTATCAGAAGAATCACGTCGTAGCGGTGGTGGCTGTTGTCCGTGTTGATCCGCAATTGGCTGATGACTTCGAAGTCGTTTTTACACCAGTCCTTGAGGTTGACCAGCGTGTAATGCAGCGGGGTACCGTCTTCCCGCTGGAAATAGCCGATTTCGCGGAGAGTCTTGGCCGCCTGGAAGACATCAGCGCTGATGATTTCGTCCCGGAGGCGCGCAAACTCGGCATCGGTCAGGTGGACACGGTTCAACGCCTCGAACTTTTCGCGGAAATTCTGTTCTAGCGTCGCCTTGTCGACGATATCCGCGCGATGGATGTATTTCAGTTCTTTGAGCTTGTCAACGAGTTGTCGCTCAATATCGCTCTCTCTTGTCGTCATGCCGTTGTCCAAGAGATTATTCTAAAAGGCCGTTTATTCATAATTCTGCACCCCTCCGTTGACGACTGCATCCTAGTTTCCAAGATGCGCCAGAACATTAAGCATCCAGATTTTAGCACATGCCTATCGCGATGTTGTATAGCGAGAGTTCCAATTGATTGACGATGATATGGGAACGAGGCAGGGTGAATAGTAATCGGTTGTGTTGGTTGCCAGTGGGTTCTTTCTATAGATTCGGATGCCTCCAACAGGGGGTTGACCATTCTTGGTCGACATAAGGCCCACGCTGATTTTTAAAGAGCATTCAATCTGGGACGGTTACCGTATAATCCCAAGGAGTATTTCTTTGGTAGCTGAGGTCATTGGGCCATCAGCGAATGGGATGGTGAACATTTCAATGCCCTTTGTGTCGACCAGGAATGGTCAACCCCCTGTTGGTGCCCGCTTGGGGAATAGTGAATTTGGAGTCGTGAATTGAGAATTGGAATGCAATTCTACGCGAGCGTTCCCAGCACCAGGTCGCCTCTGACTTCTTCTAGTAATACGCGGCGGGTCTCGTTAGTAAGGTCCTCGTCGCTCTTCGCCGCTACGCGCGTGTAGTTCCCCGTATAGCCGGTCCAATAGCCATCCTGCGCCTGCTCGAACAACACATCATGGGTCTCGCCAATCTGGTGCTCGTTGAACATCCGGGTCTTTTCGGCACTCAGCTTGCGTAGCCGTGCGCCCCGTTCGTTGATTACTTGCGCGGGGACTTTGTCTTTCATCCGCACGGAGGCGGTGCCGGCGCGTTCGGAGTATTTGAAGACGTGGGCGTAAAACAGGGGGCTTTTCCACAACGCGTCGCAGGTGTCTTCGAAGTTGGCATCGGTCTCGCCGGGGAAGCCGACGAGGATGTCCGAGCCGATGCCGATGCCGGGGACGGCGTCGTGGGCCTGGAAGATGAAGTCGAGGAATTCTTCGCGGGTGTATTTGCGGCGCATGGCGGTGAGGACTTCGTTGGACCCGGCCTGCATAGGGATGTGGAGGTAGGGGAGGAGGGCGTGGTCCGGGGCGTTCATGCGGTCAAAGAGTTCGAGGGGGATGGTGGTAGGCTCGATGGAGCTGATGCGGATGCGGTCGAGGCCGTCGATGGTGGTGAGTCCGTCGACGATTTCCAAAATGCCACGGCCTTCTAAGCCGTAGGTCCCAATGTTGACGCCGGTGAGGATGATTTCCTTGGCACCGCGCTCCACCAGGCTGCGGGCTTCGCTCAGGAGGTTTTCAAAGTCCCGGGCCCTGGCGCGTCCCCGTGCGAAGGGGATGACGCAGAAGGAGCACATGAAGTCGCAGCCATCTTGCACCTTGAGGTTGGCGCGACGGCTGAGGGCAGCTTCTTCGCCGGCGAAGTCGATGGTGAAGTCGTCGCGGTCGATGCGGTCGCGGACGATGAGGGCCTGGTCGTTTTTGCCGGCCTTCACATAGTCGAGTACGTTGAGCTTTTCCTGGTTGCCGATGATGAGGTCCACGCCTTCGATGGTGGCGAGGGCGTTGGCGCCCATCTGGGCGTAGCAGCCAATGACGGCCGTGTAGGCCCCGGGGTTCTTCCGGATGAACTGGCGCACGAGCTTGCGGGATTTGGCGTCGGCCTCGTTGGTGACGGTGCAGGTGTTGACGATGGCGAGGTCGGCGGGTTCGCCAAAGGGCACGAGGGCATAGCCGTCGTCCCGTAGTTTTTCTTCCAGGATGGCGGATTCGGATTGATTGAGGCGGCAGCCGAGGGTGTGAACGGTGGCTTTTTTCATAGTGGACAGTTGACAGTTGATGGTTGAAAGTTGATGGGCACCGGGGCGGGTTGTGGATATTATAGCAGAGTGGAGGGGCCTAATGGACTCAGTGGAGAATTGGGCTTGTAGGGCCCGGCACCCACAAAGCGGCTCGTGTTACTCGGCGCTTTGAAGGTGGCACCCTTATCGTTTTCTGGCGTGGTTGTTTCGCCAGAGTAGTTCATTCAGTCCGCCGAACAATTCCCCTCCAAGGAGGGGAGTAAGATCTAAAACGAAGTGAATTCTTCGCAACAAATTAGTCGTCCACCCACATGCCTTAAGAGCCCAGGTCGTTGTCCCGCAGTTCCTTTAGCTTGGCGGCGAGCTTGCCCTTGAAGGATTCGACGACGGCGGCATAGGCGGGTTTTTCCGCCAGGTTGGTATATTGCTTGGGGTCGTTGACCAGGTCGAACAGCTCAACACCCGCCGAGGCGTCTTCCTTGTATTGGATGTAGGCCCAATTGTCTTCGCGCAAGAGAAAGCCCTTGCGCATGGGGGCCACGCTGAAGGCCGCGTCCCGCACGGTGTAGGCGGGGTTGTCGAGCATGGGGGCGATGTTCTTGCCCTGCAGGCGCTCGGGCACCTCCAGGCCGCAAAGGTCCGCCACCGTGGGATAGAGATCCAGCAGTTCCGTGAGGGAATTACACACGGCCGGGGCCTTGCCGGGTACGCGGATAATCAGCGGTACCCCGGCGGACTCGTCGCGCAAACTGACTTTCGCCCAGAAGTCATGCTCGCCGAGATGGTAGCCGTGGTCGCTGGTGAAAATCACGATGGTGTTGTCCTCCAGCCCTTCGTCCCGCAGGGCCTTCAGCACCTTACCCACCTGGGCATCCAGAAAGGCGACGGAGGCATAATAACCGCCCACGGCCTTCTTCTGCCGTCGGATGTCCATCTTCATGTTTTCGCTGGTCTTGTAGTTGATGCCCGCCTCGGGAATATCATCCCAGTCCCCGGGCACTTTCTCCGGCAGGGTCATGCTGTCGTAGGGCAGATAGGGGGGATAGTAGGAGCTCGGTGCCACGAAGGGCACGTGGGGGCGGACGAAGCCCACGGCGAGGAAGAAGGGCTCCGCCTTGTGTTGGCGAATTAACTCGACCGCCTTGGCCGCCGTCTTTCCATCGGAGTGGACCATGTCATCGCCCTCCGCCTCGACGACGACAAAGGTGTTGCCGCCTACGGCTGGCTTCTTGCCATCGGCGTTGTCCTCCAGCGTTTCACCCACCCCGGGGGCTTTCCACTCGGGTCCGGGGCTGTTGAAACGTTCTGTCCACGAGGCCGGGTCATCGGCCCCATCGGAGCCCTCTTCGATGCCTCCGGGAACGCCCATGTGGTAGATCTTGCTGACCCGGGCGGTGTAGTAGCCGTTGTTTTTGAAGTGCTGGGGCCAGGTCGCCCGATCGCCAATCTGCGGTCGGGGACTCTTGTAATTCAGCACTCCGGTCGCATGGGGGTAATAGCCGGACAGGAAGGAGGCCCGCGATGGTCCACAGTAGGTCGCCTGGCAAAAGGCCCGGGTAAAGCGGACCCCCTCATCGGCGAGGCGATCAATATTTGGTGTCTTGACTACTGGGTTTCCGTAGCACGACAGGGCATTGGCCGTCAGGTCGTCGGAGATGATGAACAGGACGTTGTATGGCTTTGAAGGCGAATCCGCACCGTGGGCCGTCGCTCCGACGAAGGAAGTGACAAATAGCATCGCAGCGAGGAATGGTGTGGCGTACTGGGTCATGGGGTATTCCTGTCGTTGATGTGGTTGCGTTTCGGTTGGTTGCTGGCTCCGAGGAAGCACCCACAAAGCGACTCGTGTTACTCGGCTCTTTGAAGGTGGCACCCTCACCGTATGCTGGGTTGGGTTAGAACCACCTCTTGAGATTCTACCCACCCCCGACCCCTCCGAGGAGGGGAGTCGTGGGTGGCGCATAGTGTATTTTTCATCGGGCTAATAGGCCCCATACGTCCCATAGGTCCTATAGAAAATGGAGGCGCTATAATGATCTCGAGGGGCGTTCCCCTTAGTTTTCCTCCACCTGATCCAGCACCCAGCGGGTGAGGAGGCGCACGCCGTAGCCGGTGGCGTGGTCGGGGTTCCAGTAGGGCACGCCCTTGACGCCCCAGGCCGTGCCCGCGATGTCGACGTGGGCCCAGGGGGTGTCGCCGACAAAGTTCTTCAGGAAGGCTGCGGCCGTAATGGCACCCCCTTCCCGGGGTCCGATGTTGCAGAGGTCGGCGTGGTTGCCTTCCACCTGCTTTTCATAATCTTTCCACAGCGGCATCTGCCAGAGACGTTCGCCCGTGGCGTTGCCTGCCGCCACGAGGGAGTCGGCCACTTCCTGGTTGTTGGTGAAGACCCCGGCGGCAAAATGACCGAGGGCAATGAGGCACGCCCCCGTAAGGGTGGCCGCATCGACCATGGCGTCGGGCTTATATTTGTCCACCGTGTAGGCCATGGCATCCGCGAGGATGAGGCGGCCTTCGGCGTCGGTGTTGTGCACTTCGACGGTTTTGCCGTTGTAGGCCTTCACAATGTCGCCGGGGCGCTGGGCCGCATCGCCGGTCATGTTTTCGGCGGCGGGGACCACGGCCACGATGTTGATGGCAGGTTTGAGTTCGGCGAGGGTCATGAAGGCACAGAGCACAGCGGCGGCGCCACACATGTCGTATTTCATCTCGTGCATTTGTGCGGCGGGCTTGATACTGATACCGCCCGTGTCGAAGGTGACGCCCTTACCCACGAGGGCGACGGTCTTGGCGGTGTCGCTGTGGTGGTGCTCGAGGATGATGAGGCGCGGGGGTTGGGCGCTGCCCCGTGCGACCCCGAGGAGGGCGTTCATGCCGAGGCTCTCCATTTGCTTGGGTTCGAGAACCGTGCATTTACAGCCCGATTCGTCGGAAATGCCCCGGGCGAACTCGGCGAGGGCGCGGGGTGTCATTTCGTTGGGGGCCGTGTTGGCCAGGTGGCGTGCACCGTTGGCACTGAGGCAGGTGAGTACCCCCACCTGAAGACTGGAGAGGAGGGGCGTGACTTCGACACCATTGTCGATGATGACCGTGGCCGTCTGCACCTTCACCGGGAGGTCCTCGGCGTCGGGGGCCTTCTTGTAAACGTCAAAGGCGTATTGGCCCAAGACCAGCCCTTCGAGGAAGGGGAGGGGGGGCACGTTGTCATGGCGGGAGATGTCGAAGTAGATGTGGCTTACGCGGTGCTGCTGGAGCAATTCCGCGGCCTTGCCCCCGCCGCGACGAAGGATCTCGTCGTCGTAATCTTCCCGGCTGCCCAGGCCCACGACCAGCACGCCCTGATAGGTGCTCTTGGGCGTGGCGACGTAGTAACAGGATTGGGCCTTGCCCTGAAAGATGCCCTTGTCGGCCAGGGTCTGGAGGAGGAGCTCATCGGTCTCGCTGAGGAGGCTGCTGTCCAGGGGGAAGGCTTTTTCAAACAGGGGGATAATGAGACAGGATTCTTCTTCGACGACGTTACACGCGTCGCTGGCGATTACTTCTACGTTCATGAAAGGTCCTTTTTATGAAGCCGCGCGGGTGGCAGGCGTCTGCTGCCGCACGGTGATAGTTGGTGTATTGCCGAGTCTGTTGCGTCACAGGGGGCGCAGATCCCATTTTACTCGTCTGCAGGGATAAGGGGCAATATTACGTGGGAGGCAAGCGCTACATCATGAAAAATGGTCTGCTCCACGGCCTGGAATTCGGTGGCGAGGCCAATGTTGGCTTCGGGCGTGTTTGGGTTGCGGAGATAGTAGGGATAGTAGCTGCTGGAAATCTCGATGCGGATCCGGTGACCCACTTTGAAGAGGTTGCCCGTGGGGCGGTGGAAGTCCAGGGTATATTCATAGGGCTGTCCGGGCACCAGGGTGCTGAGTTTGTTGGGGTTGAAGGCCCCGTGCTTGTCCGGGTCGCGGTGCCGGGCCCGCATAATGCCTTCGCCGAGGAAGAGGGCCCGGCCGTCGGGGTGGACATCGATAATGCGGACCATCCAGTCCGTGTCGTGGCCGCTGGTGGCGGCGAAGAGTTTGGCGGTGATGGGGCCGACGATCTCCACGTCTTCGGTCAACACGGGGGTGTCATACACGAGCACGTCGTTGCGCGCGCTCGATGTCTGGACGTCCCGGGGACCGTCGATGTGGCCGTTGGTGAAAGCGGGGGAGGGCGTGGGGTCGAGGGGGTCGTAGGTGTAGCGGGCGGGGGCCTCGTCGGTGGGCGCTTCAGTGCTGAGGGTGCCGTCGCCCGCCGAGCCATTGGCCTGGCCGCCGCTGTGGAGGTAGTACTTCGTGAACTCAGTCTCGGGCAGGGGCCAGTCCGCCGCCGTGCGCCAGGCATTGCGCCCCATGACGAACACATGGACCGGCGGGTCGTCGAGGACGCCATTCTCGATCCCCTTCAGATGGTAGTCGAACCAGCGCACGATGTAGCCGTCCCAATCGATGATCGCGTCGGGACCGAAGTCTACGCCCGCCGCCTCCCGCTGTGTATTGATGATGTGTTGCCAGGGGCCGATGACCATGCGGGGATGGCGCGCTTCGGGCGACCCGCCGTGTTCTTTCATGGCGAGGTAATTCATGGGCGAGCCGGGGAAGTCGGCGTCGAACCAGCCCGTGATGGCCAGGGAGGGCACGGTGATACGTGCGTAGTCTTCCGGCGTCTGATAGGCGATGTCCTTCCAGTATTCCCCCTCGGCCGTGTTCTGGAGGATCCACTTTCGCCACCAGTCATTGGGCAGGTAATTGCGGGTCTTGTCGAAATCGATGTAGGGGAGCTTGCTGTAGGCCTCCTCGCGGCCCTCGGCGAATCCACCATAGCCGCCCGGCCCCGCGCTGTGGGGGAGGCGGCCGGACATGTTGCCGGCCCAATCCATCATCCAGCAGACGAAGATCCCGTTTTGATAGGGGCAGTTGTAGAAGTGGTCCGGCGGGGCGACTTCGGGCACGATGGCCTTCAGCGCCGGTGGTGCCTGGGAGGCCGTCCACCACTGGGTCCAGCCCATGTAGGAGAGGCCATAGGTACCCACGTTGCCATTGCACCACGGCTGTTCGGCCACCCACTGGACCAGGTCGTAACCGTCGTCTTTGTGTTTGGGGGAGAAGGGGTCCCACTCGCCACCCGATTCGAAACGGCCCCGGGAATCCGAGTTGGCCACCACGAAACCCCGGGCCGCAAACTTCCGCGCACGGGCGGCCTGGCCGTTCTTGTTGTAGGGGGTCTGTTGGACAATGGCGGGGAAGGGACCTTCGCCGTCGGGGCGGAAGATATCTATCTTGAGGGCAATGCCGTCCCGCATGGGGGCGTCGGCGTTCAGTTCTTCGATGACGTCGTGGACGGCGGGGGAGTAGTCGCCCGCCTGGGGTGGCTGGGCGTTCACGATGGCCGCTGCGAAAAGAAAGGACAACACAGAAAACCGACAGCAATATTGGAGGTCGAACACGAGTAATTTCCCTTTTCGTGGAGACGCGATAGCTAGAGGATGATTGTACGTGTTCGTGCCGTGGTGTTAAAGGCGTTGGGTAATTCGGATTGAAAAGCCGAGCGGTTAGACGATTTAAAAAATAATTTTGCTGCTTGGACAGCATAGTCGAGGAGCGGCAGGGGAAAATTCGGTGGTTGCGGCCCGAGTACCAGTGTCCCCAAGGCCCCGCCACGGCGGAGCAGGTCGCGCGAAGCTTGAAGAGCGCCCGCACCGACCGGGTGACGGACTTGCTGGATACGCTGGTGTCGCTGGGCCAATGTCGGGCGCTGGAAGATGGGCGCTATGTGGCGTAGGGTGTCGGGGACTGCCCCGACGACATTTGCCCCGGTCACGTCACGGCCCCGTTTTGGCCAGCGGGGTGCCGCCGTTTATCGACGTACGCCCAGACGTCGGGGCTGTCCCCCTCTTCCTCTCGTTCCTACGGTCCCCGTGGGACTGCAGACCACACCGCTCCCCCGGTGTTGGCCCGACCGTGTAACCCGGTGGCTTCTGGATGGCCTGTGGGTAGGGCCGCTGGCTCGGTTCCGCAGGAGCGGAACGGTATGCATTACGACGGAGGACCGTCGTAACGAGCCGAATCGTCAGGGTGCCACGGGTCCGTTTTGATTTGGGCAATGGGCACGACTTGTGAAGAGGGGGCCGGCCCCGACTACCCCATTTTCTGGCGTGGGTTGTGGTTGTTTGTTCCGCCACGACGCTCATCTTGGTGTTCTTCGTGAACTACGTCGAGGCAGTTCCCGGAGTCCTCTCTTCCAATCATCACCAAAAAGCCAAATCACGCAGTTGGTCGGCTTACCACAAAAGTCGTTATCACGATGAACAAGATGGCCATCGCCGTCAATCCCCAGATGCTTTCCAACTGAAAGTACAGGAAGGTCCAGCTGGCGCTCAGGGTGAGCACGGTTGCCACTTTACCCGTCCGTGATATCGCGCCTCGCTCTTCCCAATCGATGAGCATTTTTCCGAAATGGGGGTGTGCGTATAACCAGCGATGGAGACGTTCCGAGCCTTTGGCCGAAAACCAGGCGGCGAGCAGCAAGAAGGGCACGGTGGGCATGACGGGCAAGAACAAGCCAATGAGGGCCAGTGCCAAAAAAATATAAGCCAAGACTAACGCGGTTAATTTCGCCATGGGGCACCCGTTGGGTTCTTATATCCTATTCGCATCTGTAATGGCTTTACCGCCCTATCAGGGCGTCGCTCGGGAGGGCACAATCCTACGGGCAGACGTTGCCTTGGCGTCCGGTTTCCTTGCCAGGTTCGGGCAGTCGACGTGACAGGCTGGAAGCCTATCCCACTTTGTTCGCCGCGGGTACCGACGCGTGACCCTGGAAGGGCATACTTACGCGGTTGCGGGTGCCGCCGCTGTTTCCACCACGTCGCCTTCGAGCCAGTGGCCGCTGTAGGCGCTTACCCGGACGTTGACCACGTCGCCGATTTCGAGGTCGGGGGCGTGGCAGGTGATGGGGCGGTAGTTGTTGGTGCGGCCGTTCATGAAGCCCTGGCGGCGGGGGTGGGCGGCGTCGATGAGGACTTCCTGCACCTTGCCGTGGTAGGCGGCGAGCTGTTCATTGTTGATTTCCTGCTGGCGGGTGAGGACCCGGGCGAGGCGCTCTTCTTTGACTTCACGGGGCACGTCGTCCTCCAGGCCTTCGGCTTCGGTGCCGGGGCGGGGGGAGTACTTGAAGGCGAAGACCTGGCCGAAGCGAACTTCTTCCAGGCAGGCCATGGTGCATTCGAAATCTTCTTCCGTCTCACCGGGGAAGCCCACGATGAGGTCGGTGCTGAGTTCCACGTCGGGGTTTACCTGCTGGAGGTATTTCACCTTGGCAAGGTATTCGTCCAGCGTGTGGTTACGGCGCATGGCGTGGAGGATGCGGTCGCTGCCGGCCTGGAAGGGGAGGTGGAGCTGGTTGGCGATACGTTTGCGGCTCGCCATGAGGTCCGAGAGATCATTGTTCCAGTCTTTGGGGTGGGGCGAGGTAAAACGGA
>JAUIMA010000188.1 GCA_030432675.1 Candidatus Hydrogenedentota bacterium
AAGTTTTCCGCTTCACAGATGCGGACATCAAGACCCTCTCCCTTTCGGAGCAGCTGATGCAGCAACCCGTTGTGGAGGAATCGACCCCGGTCGTTCAGCTGAACTTCTTGCTCCAAGACGGCAGCGAATATCGTCACGATCACTTTCTGGCGTCCGAATGGGCATCCGGTGAGGATTCGGACCACGGTCGTTTCCTGGAATTGCTGGACCGTTTGGAAGCCATCTTGGGGCGCGAGCGCATGGAGGGCTTTGTAACGGCCCGGGAAGCGGTTGAGCGGGCGGCCAAGTAGCAGGCGGGGTCCAAGGGGTCGGTATCGTCCGGATAGATTTCGCGGCAGGAGTTCTGGCTCAAGTGCGGACGCGTTTAATAGGTTGTTCCCGTGCCACGCGATGGCGAGCTACGCGAGGTTTCGTGTGCATGGAGCAACGGTCCTGTAGGGGCATCGTGAATGAATTAGTGCGGGCGTCCTTTTCCCACCGGGTAATGGGACGCCCTCGTAGATTTGTTGGGTGGCGGGGAAGTCTTCTTTCCTCCACGCACACGGAACCTCGTTGAACTCGGTATCGCGCCGCGCGACGAATCTCTTCGCCTACTTCGAAGATGCCATGGCCGTCCG
Organism: Candidatus Hydrogenedentota bacterium; assembly: GCA_030432675.1. Taxonomy (GTDB): domain Bacteria; phylum Hydrogenedentota; class Hydrogenedentia; order Hydrogenedentales; family JAEUWI01; genus JAEUWI01. The sequence continues at coordinate 618 of JAUIMA010000188.1, forward strand.
CATCGCCTCCAGCTGTTGGCGTAGTCCCTCCAGCACATCCCCATAGGCGGTCTCCCCGGCCAGGTTAAAAAACTGTCGCGGGTCCTTTTCCAGGTCGTACAATTCTTCGGTATCGTCGCCGTAGCGGATGTAGGACCAGCGCTTCGTGGTGAGGAGGTGGTCTTTGCGCATGCAGGTATAGACCGCCTCATGAATCACGGCTTCCGGAGATTTCATGGCAGGGACGACACTTTTTCCCTGGCAATGGTCAGGCGTGTCCAGTCCCGCCAGTTCCGCGAGGGTGGGGTAGAGGTCGATTTGCTGGACGAGGCTGTCGGTCACCGCAGGGGCCATCCCCGGGGCATCAATGATCAGCGGGATGCGGACCGACTCTTCGTGGAGACTCATCTTCTGCCAGAGCTCGTGTTCGCCGAGGTGGTAGCCATGGTCGCTCGTGAAGACCACGATGGTGTTCTCCCGCAGTCCCAGCCGATCCAATGCATCGACCATCCGGCCCACCTGGGCATCCATGAAGGCAACGGACGCATAGTAGGCACGGAGCACGGCCTGCTTCGACTCGGCGGTGTCCATGCCAATGCCGGCGCTGTTCTTGGTGATACCCGCTTTGGGAATGTCGTCCCAGTCGCCGGGAATCTGGGCGGGCAACTTCATCGTTTCGGCGGGGTAGGGGTCGTAATAGGCCGCCGGAGCCACCAGGGGTACATGGGGCCGCACGAGGCCGACGGCGAGGAAGAAGGGCTTTTCCTGGTGGGCTTCCAGCAACGAAATGGCCTTCGTGGCTGCCTGCACATCGGGCTGCTCTGCACCATCCGTGTCGCCCTTCACCACATAAAAGGCACCGCCGAAGCCGAGGCCATAGTGCTTGTCAGGGTCCCGGTTGAGCTTCTCATTCGTCCAATGTTCGTGGGTGCCCCTACTCATCCACTCGGGGCCCTGGCAGTTGAAACGCTCGGTCCACGAGGCGAGGTGGTCCGGCCCATCGACCCCGGCCGTGATATCGCCCGGCACCCGCATGTGATAAATCTTACTCACCCGCGCCGTGTAATAGCTGCTGGATTTGAAATGCTGTGCGAGGGAGGGCCGTGCGCCAAGGCGTTCGGTGAAGTGGTCGGAGGCCCCGTTACTCATGACCCCTATGGCGGGCGGATACATGCCTGACATGAGGGCGGCACGGGAAGGGCCACAGACGGGATATTGAGAATAGGCCCGGGTAAAACGAACCCCTTTTTCAGCCAGCCGGTCAATATGGGGCGTCTTGCACTGGACATTGCCATAGCTCGACAGCGCCTCGGCCGTGAGGTCATCGGAAATAATGAAGAGTACATTGGGTGGCGCGCCGTAGGCGGCAGTGCCCCACGCGATTCCCAGTAGGATGAAGATTCGACAACAGGCACGCATGCGCGATTCCTTCCCAGTCTGTAGACAGTTCGCCCAGTATGCCGAGCGGGATTCCACTTCCGCAAGACGTCGGCTACCGCAACGAGCGGTTTTGTGCGCTTTTTGGTATACTCGGTGGAATCTTGTGCTGCCATGAATCGATTTCATTGAGGAGATGCACCCATGTTGTTGCTGTCACGTTTTTCAACCGCTTGCCTGATACTGGCGGCATCGCTGGCGCTCGGGAATACGATAGCCCACGCCGAACAGGGCTTTTATATCGCGCCCCATCTGAACAACATTACGCAGGAGAGCGTTACCCTCATCTGGGAAAGTAAGGAGCCCGAAGTCGGCGTTGTGCACTATGGTGCGGATACCACCCTCGGCATGAAAGCCTCCGAGGAGACCGAAGCGACCATCCACCGTGTTCGCGTAACGGGGCTTCAGGCCGAGCGTACCTACCACTACGAGGTCCGTTGTGGCGATGATGTCCAGAAGGCCACCTTCACCACCGCACCTGCGACGGCCCGGCCCATCACCTTTGTGTTGATTGGCGATTCCCGCCGTTGGAGCAATCGCTGGGAAGAAACGAAAATGCAGGCCCACGCGGCCCAGTGGAAACCCGAGTTCTACCTCACCATGGGGGATTTGGTCCCCAACGGTCACACCTACGAGCAGTGGCCGGAACATTTCGAGCGTTTTGAGACCCTCACCGACGCCCTCTGGATGGTGACTGCCCGGGGCAACCACGAAGGTTCCCAGATATTCGATCCCGAGCAAGACTGGTTTGCCAAATACCACGAGCTTCCCGGCGACGGGGAACCCTTTGCGGATTTTACCTGGGGTAATACCCACTTTTCCCTGATTTCCTTTGAGCAGACCGCCGGTGCGGCCACGGTGGAATGGCTCGACAAGATCCTCCCCGAGCAAGACGCCCAGTGGAAAGTGACCGCCCATCACTTCCCCGTATATTGCACGGGCTACGAGTCCCCCACCGATAAGCGCAAGGAAATGGGAACTTCCACCTTTAAGCCCCTGGCCGATGCCCTGGATCGCAACAACGTGACGCTGGATCTCGCGGGACACACCCACATTTACGAGCGGCTCCACTCCATTCGTGACGGTAAACGAGACGACGAGAAGGGCACCCTCTATCTCGTCAATGGCGGGGACATCGGGGCCAATTATCCCGACTGGTTCACGGCGGTCAATGACTATGGGAAGCCCTACGCTCAGCCTACCTACACCGTTTTTCACATGGGCGAAGATCGGGTCTGGTTCCGGACCTTCTGCTGGTCGAAAGAGACGGAAGCAATTATCGAAATTGATTACCATGTCATCTGGCGGGATGAAGCCATTCCCCAGTCGGTGGTCGCCAAGCTCGATGGTGCCGAGGGTGACGCGCTGCGCGAAGCCGTCGTAGAATTGGGGGGCATGAGCTATCTGCCTGCTGCACCCGGTTTGTTGTCCTACCTTGCGACGGAAGACAAGGCCTTGCGTCGGGCCGCCGCCACGGCGATTCGCCAGATCGGTTCGGCCGCCGTCTCGACCGCGCTGTTGCCCTATCTCGACGATGAAGATCTTCACGTACGTCGCGAAGTCGCCCGGGCCCTGGAAATCGCCATGGACCCGGCCATCACGGAGCAGGTCATTGCCGCCGTCCGCGATGCCGATCAGGATCCGACGACACGGGTGGCCCTCTTGGGTGCGCTGGAGTTTCATGGGGATCCCCAGGCAGCGACCCGTCTGTATCTCGATTTCCTCAAGGACCCGGAGGCCGCCGCCCCGATCCGCGAGCGGGCCGCTTATGGCCTTACCCGGACCGCAACAGCAGAGGAGGTGGACACCGTTTTCGCCCTCTTCCGGGGAGAGACGGAGCCCTACGTCTTGGCGCGGCTGGCTTTTACGCTGAATGAACTGACCGGGCGAATCCAGAATCCCGACCCGAAATCGGCCCTCGGACGCTCAAAACCCGGGGAAGGACGGGACAAATACATCAAGAAATGGCGTAGCTGGATGGAGAAACATCCCGAGCAAACCCGAGGTGCGGCGTAGTCACGACCGGGCGAAGGTCGCACCACGGTGAAAGTTTCGCTATAATGCCGGGCTTCACCACAAGAATCATCCACAGGAGTCCCCTATGTCAGTCTTACTTACCCTATGCCTCACGATAGTCAGTGGGGCGCAGGTGCTTGGCGTGGAGGATTTCACGATGGAAGGGCCCCTGGGTTCTGCCGGGGCCACCATCGAGGCCGTGGGAACCAATCATTTCAAGGTTACCCTCGGCCACGCACCCGAGAAGCCCACCTGGTCCAACAAGGTTCAGTTCACCATTCTCCAGAATGCCAAGGGAAACGACCTCACGTTGGATGTATCCTTCCCGGTGGGCGGCTCCTATGAGTTTAATGAGTATTTCTACTCCTATTCTTATGATGGGGAGGAATGGCACCCCGTGCAATGGGAGAAGGGGCGGAAACTCTCCAAGACCGATGATCGGTTGGTTTTTCCCACCTTTACGGAAGACACCGTCTATGTGGGGCATCAGGTGCCCTTTTCTTACGAAGACTTCCTCCGCTATAAGGCCCAATGGGAGGCCCATCCTGATGTGAAGGCCGTCAAGCTCGGCACCTCGCTTGGTGGACGGGATATCTGGCGTCTTGAGGTGACCGGGTCGAAGAGTGAAACACCCCCGGCCAAGCGCTGGGTCCACCATGTGTCTAACCAGCATCCGGGTGAGTTCAATTCACACTGGCGCATCGTGGGGTTGATGGAATGGCTCCTGAGCGACGAAGGAGCCGGGTGCCGTGATCGCATGATATTTCACGTCATCCCCTTCATGAGTCCCGACGCGCCGTCCAACGGTTGGTATCGGGTGAACCAACAGGGTATCGACATGAACCGCTCCTATTTCGAGGGCGGTGCCGATAAAGCGAAACAGGCCCACGAGGCCTATATCGTGCAGTCGGACCTGGAGCGGCTCATGGCCAGCGAAGCGCCGGTGACGACCATCTGGAGCATGCACACCTGGGGCGGCAACGTCGAACCCCTCGTGCGACCGGGGCCCGAGTTTGGCACCACGGTCGGTACTGTGGAAGACTTTGAGGCCATTCTTCACGGCCTTGACCCCACGGGGCTCGTCATTCCCCTTAAGGCGCGAAGCAATGAACCCAACGGCACCTACTGGTCCGGTGGTCCCCACAAACAATTTGGAATCTCGGGCTTTCTGTGTGAAGGCGCCGGTGCATTGTATACAAAAGAAGAGAATGTGGAATCGGGCCGAATCCTGGCCCGGGGTCTTGCGGCGTTCTACCAGGGGACGCGCCCCTGAGCGCACTGGGTCACTGGGAAAACGCCGAGAGGGTAGACGTGATGAGCAGTAGCGTGTGCCCTGCACAGGCCGAGCTGGTCTTAGGTTGAAGAGGAGTAATTCGTGGAAAACGTAGACGGTATCTACTACGAAGATCTGAAGGTGGACGAGAGTGCGACCACGCCCGGGCGCACAATCACGGAAACGGATATCGTCAATTTTGCCGGTGTGTCAGGTGATTTTAATCGCATCCACACCGACGAAGAGTACGCGGCGAGCATGCATTTCGGGCAGCGCATCGCCCACGGAATGCTCGGGCTGTCTGTCAGCTCCGGACTCGTGACCCGCAATCCCGGCGCCCAGCAGCACATGTTGATCGCCTGGCTGGGGATTACCTGGGAATTCAAGCGCCCCATCTTGATTGGTGACACCATTAAGGTGACCCAGACAGTCAAAGAGAAGCGTCCCACCCGCAAACCCGATTCGGGCCTGATTATTTTTGATATCAAGGTCACCAATCAGCGGGGCAAGGTCTGCCAGGCGGGCGAGTGGAAAGTCATGTATATGCGCCGGGTCGAGAAAGACGCTGAATCCGGCGAGTAATGTCGGATACGCGAGTCGGTTCTGGTGGAGCCGTCGAGGCAATGGAGGAGTAACGGTGAAATCAGTCGTACTGATTAAGCGGGTGCCAGATACGGCATCGGTGTTTACGATCAACGACGCCCAATCGGGTGTGGACACGAGTCGCCTCAAGTTCGTCATGAGTCCCTATGATGAGCATGCGGTGCAAGAGGCCGTAAACCTGAAGGCCACGGCGGGGGGCGAAGTCGTTGTCGTCACCCTCGGCCCTCCTGAAGACAAAGAGAAATTGCTCACCGCCCTCGCCATGGGTGCGGACCGCGCGGTGTTGATCACCGGCGACGGTATCGATAGCCTCGGACATCGTGGTATCGCCGAGGCCCTGGCGGCCGTGGTGCGTGAAGAAGCACCTGAGGTGGTCTTTGCCGGAAAGCAGGCGGTGGACGATGACGGCTCCCAGATCCCGGAGCGGGTCGCCGAGCTGTTGGGTTGGTCCCATGCCTCGGTGGTCACCCGCTTCTCCCTCGAAGGTACGACTGCCACGGTGGACCGCGAGATCGAAGGGGGGCTGCTCACCCTGGAGGTGCCCCTGCCCGCCGTGTTCAGCACGGAAAAGGGCATCAACAAGCCGGACTATCCCAAACTTCCCAATATTATGAAGGCGAAGAAGAAGCCCCTGGAGGAGAAGTCCTTCGCCGATTTGGGGCTCACCGCCGCCGACCTCGCCGCCAAGGTGACGGTCACCCAGATGAGCCTGCCCCGTCAGGAGCGCCTCAACAAGCTCCTGGAAGGCGATAGCGCTACCCAGGTAGCGGCGTTGGTGCAGGTGCTGAAGGAAGATGAGAAAGTTCTCTAGCCGCCGAAGTCGCCCGTGGGTGTGACGTGGAATGCGCAAGCCTTCGCCGACTGCTCACGGGGCGTAGTCATAAGGACAAGGTAATGAGTGTACTGGTATTACTGGAGCAACGGGGCGTATTAAAGCCCAGCGCGTTGGAGGCCGCCACCGCAGCCGCTGCGATAGCGCAGGCGTCAGGCCTGGAACTCAACGCGGTCTACATCGGACAATCGCTGGCGGATCAGGCTTCCGAATTGGCAGGTTTCGGCATCAAATCGGTCTACGCCTATGAGCACAGCGACCTCGGTCACTATTCCAACGATGCCTACGTCCCCATCGTGCGCGACCTCGTGGAAGAACTGGGTGCTACGGTCATCATCGGCTCGGCCTCCGCATTGGGTAAAGAACTCTGTGCCTCCGTGGCGGCCCGCCTGGGTGTTGAACTGGTCCAGGATGCCATCGCCTGCCGCTGGGAAAACGGACTCCATGCCACCAAGCCCGTCTATGCCGGTAAGGTCGTCTCTGAAGTCGCCGTCAACGATTCACCTGCCATGGTCTCCCTTCGTCCCAACGTGACAGCCGTTGCGCGCAATGGGGAGGACGCACCGGAAATCCTTCAACGGGAAATGCCATCGGTGTCCCTGCGCACCGTCCTGAAAGAAGCCGCGGAAGCCGCTACCGGTACGGTCGATTTGACGGAAGCCAAGATTGTCGTCTCCGCCGGGCGGGGTGTGGGCGGGCCCGAACATCTGCCCGTGGTAGAGGCCCTCGCCACCGCCATGGGAGCCGCCTTTGGCGCGAGTCGTGCCGTGGTCGATGCGGGATGGATACACCACTCCCACCAGGTCGGACAAACCGGCAAAGTCGTCAGTCCCGACGTCTACGTGGCCTGCGGCATTTCTGGGGCCATCCAACACCAGGCCGGCATGCGGACCTCCCGGGTTATCGTCGCCATCAACAAAGACCCCCAGGCCAATATCTTCAAGATTTGTGACTATGGCATCGTGGGCGACCTGTTCGAGATATGCCCCTTGCTCACCGAGGCTGTAAAACTGGCCAAAGGCTGAACGGACGACGGAAACGCTTTTGAACCACGAATGAACACGAATTTACACGAATTTACACGAATAAGAACGATTGAGCGTATGACGCTAAGCGCCACATCATTTGCTACTCGGGTGTCTTTGTCATTTCGGTGAATTCATACTACTATCTGACAGAGTTAGGTCGCGTCCAGCTCACTTGACCACGGAAGGCACCGAAGGACACGGAAAGACTACGACTAACCACGTAGAAGCACTTTTTGGGTTCTCTGCCATGTCTGCGGTCAATAAGATTCGTGTGAATTCGTGTGAATTCGTGTTTATTCGTGGTTGAGTAAATTCCATTCTCCATCGATAGGGTTGAAAACACGATGAGCGCTCTACTCCTTCTAATCCTGATCATCGCGGCCCACGCCGTCTTTTTCCACCGTCTCTGGCAGGTCTATCAATGGGTGAATCTGGGACAGGGAACCCTGGGGCTCAACGCATTGCCCCGCCGTATCGCCGACCTGGCCGTGAAAGGCTTCGGACAGAAGCTCGTCTTGCGGAAGCCCTCGGGATTGGGGCACGCCTTCATTTTCTGGGGCTTCTTCGTGCTCACCTTCGGAACCATCGAGGGACTCGTCAGCGGACTCTACGCCCCCTTCAGCTTTTCTTTTCTCGGGCCCATCTATTGGTTTATGAACACCTCTCAGGATTTCATCGGTGCCCTCGTGTTGTTGGCCATCGGGGCGGCCCTGTGGCGTCGCCTGGTGATGAAGCCAAAGCGCCTCGAAGGGCCCCTGTCCCATACCGTCGACGCCCTCGTCATCCTGGGCCTCATTACCGTGCTCATTGTCGCTTTTTACGCCCTCCAGGTCGTGGCCCCCAAACCCGGGTTCACCCCCATCGCCGACGGGCTTCGGGCGCTGACCTTGGGCGACGGACCGGTGGGGAAGGACGCCCATCCCACAGCATACGGCGTCTTCCATTGGCTCCACAATCTCGTGGTCCTGGGATTTCTGGCCTATATTCCCTACTCTAAACACCTCCATGTGGTCACGGCCCTGCCCAACCTCTTCTTTCGCGAAGAACGCATCAAGGGACGGATTCCTAACCTCGATTTGGAAGACGAGGACGCCGAGCAGTTCGGTATTCTGAAGATCACCGATTTTACGGCCAAGGAGTTGCTCGATCTGACGGCCTGCACCGAATGCGGACGTTGCCAGGAGGCCTGCCCGGCCTACAACACCGGGAAGCCTCTGAGCCCGAAAAAGGTGGTGCTCGACCTCAAGGCCCATCTCTTCGCCGAAGGACCCGCGCTGTTGAAGGACCCCGAGGCGGAACCGAAAGCCGCCCTGTTTGGCGATGTCATCGCCGAAGACGTGCTCTGGTCCTGCACCTCCTGCTTCGCCTGCGAAGAAGCGTGCCCCGTGGAGATACAGCCCATGAGCAAGCTGATTGGCATCCGCCAGGGTCGGGTCCTCATGGAAGGCGACTTTCCCGAAGAGGCCCAGGGCGCCCTCCGCAACGTGGAAACCCAGTCCAACCCCTGGGGACTGCCCCAGGCCGAGCGGGGCAAGTGGGCCGAAGCGGTGGGGGTGAAGACCCTGGCCGAAGATGCCGACGTGGAATACCTCTTCTTCGTGGGCTGCGCGGGTTCCTATGACCAGCGCTATCAGAAGGTGACCATCGCCTTCAGCAAGCTGCTGCAGGAGGCCGGCGTGAAGTTCGGCATCCTGGGCGAAGAGGAAAGCTGCACGGGCGATAGCGCCAAGCGCATTGGCAACGAGATGCTGGCCCAGGAAATGGCCACGACCAATGTGGAGACCATGAAGGGCTATGGCGTGAAGAAGGTGGTCACCGCCTGTCCCCATTGCTTCAACAGCATCCAAAGCGAGTTTCCCCAGGTTGGAGGGGATTTCGAAGTGATTCATCACACCGAGTTACTGCAAGACCTTATCAAGACGGGAAAACTCACCCCGAAGAAACCGGCCCTGAACGCCGCTGCCGCGACCTACCACGATTCCTGCTACCTCGCCCGCTACAACGATGTGGCCGATGCGCCCCGGGAGTTGATTCAGGCGGCGAACGGCGCGGAAGCCACCGAGATGCCCCGCAACCGCGAAAACAGTTTCTGCTGTGGTGCGGGTGGGGGACGCATGTGGATGGAAGAGACCATCGGCACCAATATCAACACGGAACGCGCGAAAGAAGCCCTGGCGACTGGCGCAACGACCGTGGCGACGGCCTGCCCCTTCTGCATGACCATGATGACTGATGGCGTCAAGAGCGCGGGTCACGAGGAAGTGGCCGTCAAAGACGTGGCCGAGTTACTCGCCGAATCCATGGACCTATAGGGACTGCCTCCGCGCGACAACCAACCATCGCTCGCAAAGCGAACTGTGGCTTCAGCATTCGCTACGCAGTGTGCTTGCCCGCCCCAACGCGCGAGGCTGTACCGTCAGTACGTCGTGTCTAAACTCCTCACGCCCAATCCAAGTCCATCCTTAAGTCACACGGGTAGGTTTCCACCCTTACAAACGGGAGGCACGAACGGCTATGCGGGTGTGAGTGTGCACGAAAACGCTGCACCCGTAAACTCCCCCGCTTCGCTCCTCCGTGTAAGGGTGGCACCCCGAAATGCCGCCTGGGAGCCTGTAGTACGTGGAGTGGCTTGGC
>JAUIMA010000189.1 GCA_030432675.1 Candidatus Hydrogenedentota bacterium
ACATAGCCGCCCGGGTTGGGATTTGCCTCTGGGTGGGGGGTCACATCGGGGGCCACGAATCCGGCGCGGTGGAGGCGGGGCAGATACAGAAATTCAAAGGCGGCGATGGAGCCCGGCATACGATCCAGCGTGAGACCCGTTAAGGTAGAGCGGGCGACCTGGAAGGCGACAAGTTGGGTGTGGGTAAAGATATCCAGAACCAATTGACAGTCTTCGAGGTTGTAGGCCGCCAGCTGATGCTTATCCTCGGCAAAGAGCCGGTTTATCTCGGCCACCTTGTCATCCTGTGGATGGATGAGTTTGCCCCGATTCAACAGGGTACGCCCCACACTCTCCAGACTATAGTCTTCGAAGGTGTAGCCCGCGGTGCGCAAGGCGGGTAAGCCATCGATCACCATACGCCCGGGTACCTCAGCCCGTGCCGGCTGGCGGGCCCGTTCACTGGGGTAGATACGGGCTATCTCCTGATCTCGTCCCAGGCGAAATGGGATCTGCAATTCCCGGCACCGGGTGGCCAGGAAGTCGAGATCAAAGGCGATCACATTCCAGCCGATGAGCAGGTCGGGATCCGTCTCCTGAATCCAGCGGAGAAAGGCCCGGATGACGGACGCCTCGTCAGGAAAAAACTGGACGGAGGCCTTGTTGGCTCCTTCGCCCACCATGAAAACCGCCGCTGCAGCGTCACAACAGGCGGCAATGGAATAGAGCGCGCCGTCCAGACCTTCTGTCTCAATATCGATAGAGGCGGCCCGCAACGTGGGGGTGAAATCTGTAGCCCGAATGGTGGGATCCTGATAGCGTTGGAAACCGTTGCCCGGCAGGGCACGTCCTTCCACGAGGATGGGTCCCGTAATGAAACGCTCCATCAGAAACCGGTCGGCCGGGCGGATATCCGACTCGCAGGGGGCCCAGTCTGCATGCTTCAGAGCGTTGCGGGCGTTGCGGAGGCTACGGGTGCTGCGAAAGTAAACCCCATCGACGGACTCGCCCTTCAGCGTCTTCAATTCCAGGGGGCTCCGGCGATCGCCCTCCAATGGCGCCGAGCGTGGTACGAAAAACACGCCTTCCTGTTGCGAGAATGAGAGGCATACGGGGCCATCGTCCGTCGCCGCCCAATAGTCAAAGCGGAGGCCATTGGGCGTGTCCCGCGTCTGGCGCGTAAGGATAAATGCGGGGCGGATGGTGAGGGACATGGCGCTATTGTGCCCCAAGTCCAAAGGCGGTTGCCACACAGGGCATGGCGATAGGGAAATAATGTACAAGTCACTTGAAACGCCCCCTCAAATTTGGGTACACTATGCGTCCCTTGCCGGAGTGGTGAAATTGGCAGACACGCATGGTTCAGGTCCATGTGCTCTTTACTGGGCGTGGAGGTTCAAGTCCTCTCTCCGGCACCATATTAAATCCCCAACAGGCCATAGGCGTTTCGCGCCTATGGCCTGTTTCTGTTTTGGGGGTGTTTCAGGTTGACACCGGGGTCCGATGTGTCTTGCGACGTCCACGTTACCGATAATGTTTGGTCGGGCTGTAACCTCAACGCGCTACAGGTGGTCTCTAGTCGTAACGCGGGATACTTTTTTGAGGCGTCGAATTGGGATCATTTGATATTACGGTAGCTTTTCACCCTTCGTAATACTATAATGCGTTACATGCTTCCACGAGAAAGTCAACCGGAGGAACCTGGACACAACTTCCCCTACGTGAAGGAATTTCCCCATGCTAGAGTCAATTAATTTGCAGAGTAATGTGGCGGTGTTTGCGCAGATCGAAAATGAAGTTCGATTCGCCATCGCTTCCGGGCAGTTAGGGGCAGGGGACAAATTGCCGACGGTGAGGGCTGTGGCAGAGCAGTTGGATATCAATCCCAATACCGTCGCCAAGGCCTACCGCGATCTGGAGATCATGGGCCTCGTCTATTCCCGGCGGGGCATGGGCATTTTTATCTGCGACAATGTGGAAGCGAAGTGTCAGTCGGAATGCTACAGTGAGATTATCGGTAAGATCCACGAGGTAGTCGCCGAGGCCAAGGCTGCCGGCATGCGCGACACCGACGTGAAGCGAATCACCAAGAAATGCTTCGCTTCCGATACGACTCCCTATGAGACGCCACCAAAGGCTATAATGGCCCTCTTGAAAAAGTAAGTGGCGACGTTGGCCCACGCGGGTGTTTGTGTAGTGCCGGACACGTGATGTACGGCACGTGGGGCAACGCAAACACGAAGGGAGCCATGCCATGCGCTATATCCTTGCCTTGGACCAGGGAACGACCAGTTCCCGCGCCCTCCTGATTGATCAGGCTGGTGCCATTGGGGGAGTGGCCCAGCAGGAGTACAAGCAACACTACCCCAAACCGGGGTGGGTGGAGCACGATCCGCAGGAAATCTGGTCGACCCAGCTGGCGGTGGCCCAGGCGGTGCTCGAGGACAACGACGTGGCCGCCGAGGACATTGGCGCCATTGGCATCGTCAATCAGCGGGAAACCACGGTAGTTTGGGATCGCGAAACAGGGGAGCCCGTCCATCATGCACTGGTCTGGCAGGATCGGCGCACCTCGGGGGCGTGTGATGCCCTGCGGGAAGCCGGGCACCTCGAAACATTCCAGCAGAAGACGGGCTTGATTCTGGACGCCTACTTTTCAGGGACGAAAGTCGCCTGGATTCTCGAGCATGTCGAGGGCGCGCGTGCCCGTGCGGAAGCGGGTGAGTTGGCATTTGGTACCATCGACTCGTGGCTTATCTGGAATCTCACCAACGGCGAGAAACACGTTACGGATGCCTCCAACGCCAGCCGGACGCTCTTCTTTAACATTCACGACGGCGACTGGGACGATGAACTCCTCGATATATTGAAGGTGCCCCGGTCCATGTTGCCCGAAGTAGTAGATTCCAGTGGCGTCTGCGGCGAAACGGCTCCCGACTTGCTTGGCGCGGCCCTTCCCATTGCGGGCATGGCCGGTGATCAGCAGGCGGCCCTCTTCGGACAACAGTGCACCCGCCCCGGCATGGTCAAGAACTCCTATGGCACAGGCTGTTTCATGCTCCTGCACACGGGGGAGCAGGCCATTCCCTCGACGAACAACCTCCTGACGACGGTGGCGTGGCGTATTGACGGGAAACTGGAGTACGCGTTGGAGGGCAGCATCTTCATCGCGGGTGCCGTGGTCCAGTGGCTGCGTGACGAACTCGGAATGATTAAGGACGCCGCCGAAGTGGAAGCCCTGGCGGAGACGGTGGAAGACAATGGTGGTGCGTATCTGGTACCGGCGTTTGCGGGACTGGGAGCGCCCCATTGGGACCAATATGCACGGGGCGTGCTGGTCGGGTTGACGCGAGGCACCAATAAAGCCCATATTGCCCGGGCGGCCCTGGAGGGGATCGCCTATCAGGTGATGGACCTGATGGCGGCTATGGAGGCCGATGCGGATACCGAAATTGAAGAGTTGCGTGTGGATGGTGGTGCAGCGGCCAATGACCTCTTGCTGCAATTTCAATCGGATATGGCCAACGTGCCTATTGCGCGGCCCAGCATTCTGGAGTCCACGGCCTTGGGTGCGGCTTTCCTTGCGGGGCTGGCAGTTGGGTTTTGGCCCGATAAAGAAGCGCTTGCCTCCCAATGGAATGCGGAGGCCCGATTTAAACCCACCATGAAGGCCGATGACCGCACACGCTTTCAGCGGGGGTGGGAAAAAGCGCTGAAGCGCGCACGGGCCTGGGAAACAGACGACGAATAGGAGTACCTCATGCAACGGGAAACCATGATCGCGCGGCTTGAAAGCCATGGCGATGCCCCTTGGGATATGGTGATTGTGGGCGGCGGTGCCACTGGGTTGGGCGTAGCCATTGACAGCGCTTCCCGGGGTTACAAGACCCTGCTCCTGGAACGCCACGATTTTGCCAAAGGTACGTCGAGCCGCAGTACCAAGCTGGTCCACGGCGGTGTGCGTTATCTGCAACAAGGCAACGTGTCCCTGGTGATGGAGGCCCTCAAAGAGCGGGGAATCTTGCGTCAGAATGCGCCCCACCTGGTTCATGACTTGCCCTTTGTGGTGCCTAATTACGACTGGTGGGAGGCGCCCTTCTACGGCATCGGCATGCGGGTCTATGACATGCTCGCGGGTAAATATGGCTTTGGTCCTTCGAAGAATCTCTCCCGCGATGAAACGGTGGAGCGACTCCCCACCATCGAAACGGAGGGATTGCGGGGCGGCGTGGTCTACCACGACGGACAATTTGATGATGCCCGACTCGCCATCAACATGGCGACGACAGCGGTGGAGCAGGGTGCGGTGCTCCTTAATTATGTGAACGTGCTGCGTCTGGAAAAGACCGATGATATCGTGTCGGGTCTGGTGGCCGTGGATGAAGAAACGGGCACGGAATATACGGTGCAGGCCAAGGTGGTCATCAATGCGACGGGGCCTTTCAGCGACGCCGTGCGCCAGATGGAAAACCCCGAGGCCAAGCCCATGATTCGCCCGAGTCAGGGAGTTCATATCGTACTGCCCAAGGCATTCCTTCCTGGAAATACGGCCATCATGGTGCCCCATACCGACGATGGTCGCGTGCTCTTTGCCATTCCCTGGCATGACCATGTGGTGGTGGGGACGACAGACACGCCTATCGAAGAGGCGACGGAAGAACCCCGTGCCTTGGCCGAAGAGATTACCTTCCTCATGACCCATGCGGCGCGCTATCTGACCAAAGACCCCACGCCCGAAGATGTGCGTAGTGTCTTCGTGGGGATTCGTCCCCTGGTGGCCGGCGGCGATGAAGAGAACACGGCAGCCCTGTCGCGGGACCACAGTCTGACGATTTCCAAAGGGGGGCTGGTTACGATTACGGGGGGCAAATGGACGACCTACCGCCACATGGCTGAAGATACGGTCGATCAGGCGGCCATTCTTGCGGGACTGGAAGAGCGGGCGACGGTGACCCGCACGCTCAATATTCATGGCTATCACAAGCACGCGGAAGAGTTCGGCTCGTTGGCGATTTACGGCACCGATGCCCGAAAGATAGAGGCTATCGTGCGTGAAGATGTGACGTGGGCGGCAAAGATTCACCCGGCGTTGCCGACGATTGGTGCGGAAGTCGTCTGGGCGGCCCGGGAAGAGATGGCCCGCAGTGTGGAAGACGTGCTGGCGCGGCGCACCCGCTCCCTGCTGCTCCACGCGCGCGCGAGTGTAGAGGCTGCCCCCGCCGTGGCGAAGATATTGGCGCTGGTCCTGGGGCGGGATCAGGCCTGGGAAGCCGCGCAGGTGGAGGCCTATGAGACACTCGCTACGGGGTATTTGCTGGAGTAGGTTTTTGATGAACCACAGAGAACGCAGAGAACACAGAGAACTAAACCTTTTGTGCTCTTTGCGTTCTCTGTGGTTGAAAAAAGTTTTTCGTTTTAGACTTACAGTTTGTATCCGTCCTCATGTCGCTCTACGGCTTATTCAGGAGTCATTTTCAATGTGCTACCGTGTCGCTCTTGTGCTCATCACTTGTCTGCTTCCTCTTTCGACGACCGTCTTCGCCGAGTTACCTATCCCCGAGAATCCCCAGTGGGAAGTCATCGCCGATGTGCCCTATCTGCAGGAGGCGTCGCAAAAAGTGGCGAGCGACACGCCCCTGCACGCCGTGGCGGTCTATGGCGGCGCGGTCTATGTGGGTGGCCCCGCCGGACTCGGGAAACTCAGTAACGAGGGGTTGGTGGTCGTGCCCGAGGTGACCGGTGCGGTGACCCAGTTGCACCACTATCTCGACGTACTCTGGGTCGTGGGTGACGGGGGGGTGTGGGGTTTTGATGGCACGGAGTGGAAGGCCGTGAGCGCCCAACCGGTAGCCGATTTGTGTGTCCACAATGGGCATGTGGTAGGCCTCCAGGCGGGCATGGTCTACGACGTAAGTTTTTCCGGGCTGCTCGCCATGAGTGCAGCACCGGCACCAGGTCCGCCCCTGCAAGGGATTGCGTCCTATGCCGGCACCCTCTATGTGCACAACGGAAGCCGCCTCGGTATCCTCGATAAGGGGAAGTTTGCGGGGCAATACCTGGCGGACTGGGGCCAGTTGCCACCCGGTGCCGTGATTCGCGATATGCTGGCCGTGGGGAGTCGGCTGGTGGTGGCGACGGATCGGGGCCTGGCGACCTTGCGCGGCGCGACGTGGTATCGCACGGTGGGCACCGATGGCCTGCCCGTCGAAGACACGACCACCCTGACCACGGGCTTTGACCGCGATCTCTGGATTGGTTCCCGGCGGGGGGCCATGCGCCAGGTGGACGGAGAATTCCACTACTTTGGACACCAGCGGTGGCTGCCCGATAATCAGGTGAATGCCATCGCCGTGGACGGCCGAACGGTTTACATAGCGACCGATGGGGGACTGGGTATCATTGGCTACGTCCCCTTTACCCTGGCGAAAAAGGCCGCGTGGTATGAGCGCTGGATGGAGGAGTGGGGACACAAGCGCCTGGGATTCGTCCACTCCCTGGTGAAACAAGACGGCGAATGGGTACGTCACATCAGCGATAACGATGTAGGCTACAGCAGCCACTATTTCAACGCCCTCTGTTACAAGTATGCCGTGACGGGGGATGAGGCGGTTCGTGCCGAAGCCCTGGACATGTTGAAGTCCGTTAAGTGGAGTGAAGAGATTACGCCCATGGACGGATTTCCCGCACGCTCTATCTGGGCCGTGGGCGACCAGGGCGATAAGGCCAAGCATGGCTCGGGTGGATTGCCGGCCGAGTGGCATCGCACGGAAGATGATAAATGGGAGTGGAAGGGCGACACCTCCAGCGATGAGATGGTGGCCCAGCATTATGAGACGTCCCTTTTCCTCGACCTGATTGCCACTGAGGAAGAGCGGGTATGGGCGACGGAGCACATCGACCGGCTCATGTCTCACCTGCTCGACAATGGCTTTGTATTGCGCGATGTGGATGGCGAGCCCACCCGTTGGGCCCGTTGGGACCCCGCGTATTTGATGGATCCCAAAGGTTTTGCTGAGCGCGGATTGAATGCCCTTCAGGCCCTGAGTTATATGGCGTCAGCCTATCATCATACGGGGGACAAGAAGTTTCTGGAAGGCAAGGCCCAGCTGGTGGAATGGGGTTACCTCGACCAGGTGCTCCGACAGAAGCGGACCTTTCATCCGGGCTACTTCACGTGGTTTGATGACCGCCTGGCCTTCCTGGCCTATGGCCCCTTACTGCGCTATGAGACGGACCCCGACCTGCGCAGTCTCTATCTGCGCAGCCTGGAACGGAGTTGGGAAGTGAAGCGGGTTGAGCAGCTGCCGTGGTTTAACTTTGTCTATGGTGCTGCCACAGGCAACGACTGTGAAACCGAAGCGTCGGTGAAGCACCTGCGGGAATGGCCCCTCGACTTGCGGGAGTATTCCTACACCAATTCCCACCGGGACGACCTGCACGCCCCCGAGGGATACCGCATGTATTCCGAGCGCCTGCGTTCTTTCTCTCCCCGGGAAACCCGTCCTGCCCGTTGGGATGACAACTGGCTCCAGATGGACCGGCAGGGTGGTGGAAACAGTGCGACCGAGCCCGGCGGTTGGTTGGAGGCTTATTGGATGGGCCGCTACTACGGAATGATTACGGCCCCCCAGACGGATGATGCCGCGTTATTGACCGTGGAACAACGTGGCCTCGAGCTGGGTGCCAAACCCTACACCGGACCAGGACGACCAAAGCTAAAGCACGAAGAGTAGGGACGTGGCACGGGGCCGTACATGACCTGGTGCTGGGACTTCTCCTGTTGATTCGCGTGTTGTGCGGTTTCAGGATTCTATTGCCTGTTCTGTAGCCATGTGCATGTTTAATTCGTGCCACGCGATGCCGAGCTCTGCGAGTGTTTCGTGTGCATGGAGCCAGCTTGACGAAGGGCCATAGAGAATGATCTGACTCGGGCGTCCTCTATCTTCCATGGTGGTGGACGCCCGCGTTCGATGGATCTTGTAGTCAGGAGATTTCCCTTGCTCCACGCACACGAAAGCTCGTTGCACTCGCCATCGCGTGGCACGGGTGGACGTCGTGGATTGAACACGGGGCGCGCTTGCGATGCGGCAGGGAATGGTTGCCTTCTCTCCAGTCAACGTGCCATGCTCTTTCGACCCAGTCTTGTACCTACCACGGAGAGACCCCATGTTTACGTATTGCTGCCCCTTTATCGTGCTTGCCGCCCTCGTGTTTTCTGGTGGCTCAATGGCCCTCGAAGTTTCCCGTGGCCTGACCCACCATCAGGTCGTCCAGTGTGACGACGACGGCACGGCCGACATGGCGCTCACGGGTACGGCGACAACTACCGGAAGCCTCGAAGCCCGGGTGGTGGGGGTGCAGAAGACTATCCGCGATTGGGTGTCTCTTGGTGCGGCCGCGGAATCCTGGACCGCAACCCTTTCGGATGTTCCGGTGGGCGGGCCCTATCGCGTGGAGTTGCGCGTGGTCGCCGATGGAGCTACCTTGGCGACGACCACCATTCACGATGTGTTGGTGGGCGATGTGTGGGTCCTCGCGGGCCAGTCCAATATGCAGGGCGTGGGAGACCGGCACGATGAAGACACGCCCCATCCCCAGGTGCACACCTTCTCCATGAGCTACGAATGGCGTCTGGCCCAAGAGCCCTTACACACCCTCGCCGAGTCGCCCGATCAGGTGCACTTTGACCAGAACAAGACGGAAGAGCAGCGCCAGAAGGAAATCTCCAATTGGCGCGATGGCACGAAGGGTACGGGGCTCGGCTTGCCTTTCGCCAAAGAGATGCTGCGTCGCACGGGGCGCCCGGTTGGGTTGATCGCCTCGGCCCACGGCGGCACCTCCATGGGCCAATGGAATCCCGCGTTGAAAGATCAGGGAGGTGCTTCCCTTTATGGCTCTATGCTTCAACAGGTGGCGGCGGCAGGCGGGAAGGTGCGGGGCGTGCTTTGGTATCAGGGCGAGTCGGATGCCAACGCCGATGCCTCGCCTGTTTTTCCCGCCAAGCTCCGGGAATTGGTGGCGGCTATGCGGCGTGATTTCGGAAACCCGGAATTGCCCTTCTACCAGGTGCAGATTGGACGGGTTGTCCTCGGTTGGCATCCCAACTCCTGGGACGCCATTCAGACGGCCCAATTGGCGCTGGAAACCGACACGCCCCACACCGGTACCGTGGCCTCCATTGATCTGGAAATTGATGATGCCATTCACATCAGTACGCCGGGCCTGAAGACCCTGGGCTATCGCCTGGCCAACCTCGCCGAAGCGAATCTCTATGGCGGCACGGTCCTCGCCGGACCCCGCTATGAATCCGTGACCCGGGACGGGCCCCAATTGCGGGTGACTTTCAGTGGGGTCAATGGGCGCCTGCTTGCGGCGGGACGGCCCAATGGATTCTGGATAAGTGCCGGTCCTGATGGCGATGCACCCCAGTCGATTTACAAGGTCGAGTTTGACCCCGAGAATCCGAATGGGTTGATTCTGTTTACCAATAACCAACTGCCGGAGAATCCCCATCTCTGGTATGGCCGGGGCCTGGACCCCTATTGCAATATCGTGGATGAAGCCCAGATGGCCCTGCCGGTTTTTGGGCCGGTGGCCTTGCCGTAGGGGCGGGGCGAAGGAGATCTCCCCGCGGCAAAGCAAATTAAGCGAGGGCGTCCAATGTCGGAGATATGAGAAGACGCCCGAATTGAATCACTCGCTATGGCTCCTCATCAACGTGGCTCCATGCACACGAAACCTCGTGTAGCTCGGCATCGCGTGGCACGGAAAAGGGTATCAACACGCACTTATCACGGGCCACGATGGGTAATCGTGTGGTAATGTCATCGGTCCTTTACGTCGTTTCCGTCCTTTCGGTCCGTTCCCCTTCATTCCATCCATTCTCCATCGCATTCCCGGCTGTTTCCTTGCTACTATCGAAGGCTGCAAGGAGAGCTAACCATGACTAAACTTTTTCGCTCAATCACCCTGATTGTTTCCATCCTCTGTGCGGCCCATTTCACCCCGGCCGTAGAACCCTCGGGCACCTATCTGAAAGACTGGCTGCTCACCGGGCTCATACCCTTACAGGGTCCCGACCCTACCGCGCCTGATGGTCGTCATCTGGTCGGCTTCGACCGGAATTATCTCGAGGCCCAGGGTGGGGAAGGGGAAGTAAGGCCCCAGGCAGGGCAGAAGCTCGTCTATCCCGGCGGCGAAACCACGTGGAAGGCCTGGAGCGCGCCGGAAGACGCCATCGACCTCGATGAGGCGGTCAGCCCGGTCAACGGTGGACTCACCTATGCCTACACCGAGTTTGAATCGGTGAAGGCCGAAGCCGCCATCCTCGCCCTGGGAACCCTGGGCGCAGCGAACGCCGCGATGGCCGATGATGTCGACGCGCGCATCAGGGAGCTGGAGCGCCAGCTGATGGAACTCAAG
>JAUIMA010000190.1 GCA_030432675.1 Candidatus Hydrogenedentota bacterium
TATCTTCGATGGTATTCCAAGAAGCTTAGAGCAACAAGCAATGTTCCAAGAAGCTCTTAACGAATATAATCTTGATGCTACTGCCGTACATTTTGTAGTAGCTGAAGAAGTAGTAATGCAACGTTTACTAAAAAGAGCAGAAATTGAAGGCCGAGCCGACGACAATGATATCGAAAATATTCCAGCCGTTACTGAAAAAACTCTTGATATTGTCACGGGCATAGAATTTGAGCGCCAACTCCACCACGAAGATCCAGATACAGACCCACTCTAGATTATGGATGAGTGATGAGCCTTGGATATAGGTGGACAGGCCAATCAAAAAGGCGTTGAAGATGATGACGCCGAGGATAATTCGACCAAAGTAGGGGCTGTTGATAAACTTCTTGGGTTCCATGGGGACAACTACTCCTGATCGCTGAACGCAGATGGGCATAGGAACTGCCACGATTCAACGTGCTGTGGGACTATTGGAAGACCGAGGTATAGGTAATGTAACCAAAAACAGTAAAGGCCAACGGAACCAGGGTCACCGCCGACACAAAATCCAGTTTCAGAGCCAGGGAATCGCGCTTACGAATGACGAGCCAGTTCGCCACGATACTCTCGAGAATGAGGGTGAAGGTCAGGATGTAGGCGCTCATGAAATACTTATCGGCCGAAACGAGATACCCCACATTGGGCCAGGCTTCCTCTTGCGAGAGATGGAAAACGAGGATACTGAGTAACGCCGTCATGACGAGGGAAATCCGGGCATCAAACTGGCTGTTGGGAATAAGAAACATGAGCAGGCTGACGCAGACCATGATAAAAAAGGGCAGAAACAAGGTCACCATGTAGGGGAAGAGAATACGCTTGATGATGATATTGGTCTGATAAATGGAAAACTCCACGTCGCTGTCACCGCCCGTGTAGTTGGGGTCGCCGAAGGTCGAGCTGAGGGCATGGGTTCCGGAATAGTCTTCCCGCCCCACGTAGTCCCACTCTTCGGGATAGATTTCGTGGAGGTGGGCATGGCTGAGATTCTTGGCATCCAGGACGAGCATAATCTGGCTGGCGTCTTTGCTCTTATGAGAGACCGTAATGGGTAGATGCTGGGTATCAAAAGGAAAGAGACGCACGTCGTAGGGCGTGAGATAGGTCCCCTTGATCTTGTAACAGATGTACTTGATGTCCCCGCTCCGGTCTTCCCGGAGGACCTCCGTCTTATCCTCAATGCCGTAGATGCCATTGAGGAAATCGATGTTTTCCACATCGATGTCGCCTTCCCAGCGAAACCACATGAAAAACTCTACATCGAAATTCTGACCGGCCACATCCACGCTGTTGATGCGGTAAAAGTCGAGGCCCGCGTAGACTACGCGCGTGAGGTAGTAGGGAATTTTGTCACTCACCACCACTTCGTTTTCCGCGATGCGGGATTGAAGATTATTCAGTACGTGGGGCTCGGTTACGCGACGTAATTGGGTAAAGGCCGGCTTGAACTGTCCATCGTCAATATAGCTCACCACGATGGGCCGCCGCATGGCCCCATGCTCATCGAAGTACAGCTTCCCCGTGATGCCCGAAAAGGCATTGGCAGGGCCATTGTAGGCCAGCAGGCCGTTACGGAGTGTGGTGCGATTGGCGCCGCCCGACTCTATAGCCGCCGCGATGATGCGCCCGGCGTCGTAACAGAATGCACCCCAGACCGTCGGGGCCACCTGATACTTTTCAAAGTATTTTTCCTCATACTCCTGGGCAAACTGCTTGGTCATGAGGGAGGACAATTCATAGAGGAAGGGACTGGACACGTAAACATCGTCACTATCGTTGCCCAAGGCCGTGATAAAGTCCTGTTTTGCGAAGGAGTCTGGCCCCATGACAGGCAGGGTCACACCGGCCCCACGCAACTGACGCACCAACTTGCCCCCGTCGGCGGTGTGGGAAAAAAGTACTGCGGCGTCGGCGGTTTTTCCTTGACCGGCTTCCAGTTGGGTGGCCAGGAAATCAGGGCCGAATTTGTTTTCTTCGCTGTAGGGTATCGTCTGGACGATTTCCATTCCCAGACGTCGGGCCTTTCGCGTGAAGCTTTCCAGAAGCCCGGTGCCGTAGGCATCGTCGGAGTGAATGACCAGAACCCGTTGCGTCTTGAGTACAACCTGCAGGTATACCGCGAGATTTTCCCCCTGAAGGTCGTCCTCATAGTTCATGCTGAAGGACCACTCGCTACTGCGGGTCACCCTCGGGTTACTCGCCGACGGTGAAATATGGGGTAATTGGTATTGGGCATAGACTTCACTGGCGGCCAGGGCGACGCCTGAAAACTGGTGGCCAATGACAGCGAGGATATTCGGATCTTTGCCAAATTGGGCGGCAATATTGCGCGCCATATCGGCGTTGTTCTGATCGTCCTTAAAGGTGATTTCAAGTGGCCGACCGCCCACGCCACCGTTGTCGTTGGTCACCTCGACGAGCAGCTCCAGGGCCCCCCGCATGGCCCGCCCTTCGCTGGCGTTTTCACCGGAAAGGGGCAGGGAAGCGCCAATCGTGAGGGGTTCGTTGGCCGCGACAGCCGTGACCATGAAGGCATAAAGGAGCAGGCAAAGCAAAGCGTGGCAGATTGGGTGCATCATACGATAGCGCACGGCAAATTCCCTCATTGGTCAACTACGCTCAGGTTCTGACGGTAACCGGCGAAGAATGCTTCGTCGGCCCCGCGTCCCGCGCGCGTAGCGGCAGATCTCCGGCAGTTTTTCCGTCGTCGATGCGGTAGTGTAGCAAATGACCTGAGAGTACCGGAAACGCTCGGCATTGCCAATCTACGGTGGTGGTCGTATAATGAGGCCTTGGTGAAATCATGCCCCCCACGGGTCCGCTGTTCCCGCAACCAGGTAGTGAGTTTTTATGGTGCCCTCCGATACGATCAAACTGGAATATGCCGAGCCACCCGGCTTTTTAGCCATCTACCGCCGACTCCTCTTTGGTCGTCGGGCCTCCTATGCACCCAACCGTGATCTACCCCGTTTTCAGGCCACGTGGTCGGGTGCCCGGGCCGATGCGGCCAAGGTGGAAGCCTATTGTGCGGCCTGTTCGCTGGAATACGACGGGCACTACCCCATTTTGTATCCCCATATCCTCACGTCGGCCATTCATCTCGATATGATGAGCAAGCCGGCCTTCCCCCTCTCGCCCATGGGCGCGGTTCATGCACGCAACCACATTATCCAGCATGCTCCCATTCCGGTAGAGGCAACTTTGGAGGTGACCTGTGAGCTGACCACGACCCGGGTCTTGAAACAGGGCGTGGAATTTGAAGTGACGACGGTCCTCGAAACGGAGGGCGTCCGCTGTTGGGAAAGCATCAGCGCCTACCTCGTCCGCGGCAAGAAATATGGTGACCCCGGAGAGGGGTCCGAGCGGGCCGAACTGCCCGAGGTAGCGGAGGCCGCACAAGAAGATAGCTGGCCCGTCCCGAAGGACATGGGCTGGCGCTATGCCAAGATCACCGGCGACTTTAACCCCATTCATGTATCCCGTGTGCTGGCCCGGGTGATGGGCTTTCAGCGGGACCTGATCCACGGCATGTGGTCTGCCGCCCGCTGTGTGGGCCACACCCCGGCGGTGTCGCCCCCGTACCCGGTGCAACTGGATCTGGTCTTTAAGGGCCCCGTATATATGGAGAGCACCGCCACCATGAAGGCCACGGGCCAGGATGGCGGCACGCTCTTTGAACTGTATTGTGATGACAATCCCCGCCCGTGTATCCGCGGGCAGGTAACACCCATTGCTGCTGCGACGCGTTTGGTTGCAGACAGCGCCTGAGAAAGGAATACCGAATGCCCTCTTTTGATGTGGTCAATGAAGTGGACTTGCAGGAAGTCGACAACGCCGTAAATATCACCAAGAAAGTACTGGCCAATCGCTATGACTTTCGTGGCTCAGAAACGGAGATTAATCTGGACCGAAAACAGCTCCAGATTACCATCTCCACCGAAGACACCATGCGCCTTCAGGCCGTGCAGGACACCCTGGCGACCAATCTCATTAAGCGGAAGCTGAGTCCCAAGGCCCTGGAATACAAAGAACCGGAAGGCACCTCCAAGGGTGGGGTACGGGTGACGGTGGTCTTGAAGCAGGGTATCGACAAGGATATGGCGAAGAAGATCACCAAGCTCATCAAGGACCAGAAGATGAAGGTCCAGACCCAAATCCAGGATGAGCAGGTGCGCGTTACCGCGAAGAAAATCGATGACCTCCAGACCGTGATCGCCCTCTTGAAAGAGCAGGAACTTGATATCCCCCTTCAATATGTCAACATGAAGAGCTAGGAACTATGACGCCTCTCCGTTCATTGCCCATCTTGAGTCTCTTGCTTACCCTTTCCGTCGCCTCCTTGGCGGCGGCTGCAGAAAAAGGACCGCTCTGGCTTCACCCGGATACGACACCCCTGCCCACCGACAAGCTGGGACCTTTTGTTCGTGTCGCCGATGACATCTTGGTGACGGTCGACAAAGAGGGTGTACACCGGAGCCAGGACGAAGGCAAGACGTGGCAGAGCGCGCCCCTGGCCGTCGACATTCCCTTTGAGGTGAGCAACGAGCGGGCCCTGATCTACACGTCGGAGGGGGTATTGATTCTAGCGTGTATGAATCTCAAGGAAAAGGTCTGGAAGTGGAACAGCACCCTCCACGATGCAGACCCCGGCACCACCCTGCCTACCTATGCGATACGGAGCCTGGACGAGGGGAAAACGTGGGAAAGCCCCATCAAACTCCATGACGAATGGAGCGGTTGCGTCCGCAACATGATTGAAACGAAAGACGGCCTCGTTGTCTTCACGGCCATGCGCCTGCTGAACAACCCGGGGCGTCACTCGGTCTTAACCTATTCTTCCGCCGATGGTGGTGCCAGCTGGAAACCCAGCAATGTCGTCGATTTGGGCGGTCAGGGACACCACGGCGGCGCGACGGAAGCCACAGTCATCGAATTAGAAGATGGCCGTCTGTGGAAGCTCATCCGCACGAACCTGGGGGTCTTCTGGCAGGCCTGGTCGGAAGATGGCGTCTATTGGCGCACCCTGGCGCCCACGACCATTCCGGCAAGTAGTGCGCCGGGCCAGTTGCTGCGCCTGAAGAGCGGGCGCATGGTCCTGCTCTGGAATCGCCCCTACCCCGAAGGGGAAGACACTTTCCCGCTGAGCGGGGGCGATCGGGAATGGTCGGAGACCCCGGTGAGTAATCACCGTTGGGAATTATCCCTGGCCTTTTCAGAAGACGACGGGACCACGTGGACCGCGCCCATGGTCATCGCCCGCCAGAAGGAAACCTGGCTGTCCTATCCCTATCTGTTTGAGCGAAAACCGGGCACCCTGTGGTTGACGACCATGCAGGGGCCGGTGCGTGTATCTCTTGAAGAAGATGAATTCTGGAAGCAGGCCAACGGCACAACGACGGGAAAGTAAGCGATGACTTCCGCCAAACGTGATCAGCTCATTCAGGATGGCTACTGTGTCTTTCCCGGGATACTCCCCCCGGGCCTGCTGTCGGACTTACAGCGGGTCACGGGAGAGATTCTGGACGGGCTACCCACGGAACACGAGCAGGACAACCGCTCCACGGGCAGCATGGTTTCAGTCTATGAGCACCCCCTCTTCGCCGACCTGATCGCCCTTCCCGAAGCGCAGGAGGCCCTGCGATCACTGGGCTTTGCGAAGGCGGGTTTCTCCAGTGGCTATATCATCAGTAAGCCGCCCAAGAGCCCGCGACTCTTCTGGCATTATGACTGGGCGGGCTGGGACGCACCGGAGTCCTTTACCGAGCAAGTCCCCCAGATCTTTTTCATGTATTACCTGACCGATACGCGGCGGGAGAATGGCTGCCTCCGCGTGGTGCCGGGTTCCCATACGCAAGACAACGACCTTATCCCCCTGTTGGATGAAGCCCATACCCCGGAGCTGTTGCGGGCAGCCGACCCAAGCCGCCCGGCCTTCAGTGATCGCCCTGACGAGGTGGATGTACCTATTACGGCGGGCGACCTGCTGATTGGTGACTCCCGGCTCCTGCACGCGGCCCATGCCAACAACAGCGACGCGCGGCGCACGGTCATCACCCTGTGGTTTCACCCCGATACCCACCTGTTGGGCGAGCGGTTGCAGGCATTCATCGGCGACATGGTTTCCGACCCGCCTGCCGAATGGCCCGAAGCAACACGAAACAAGACGGAAGCCATGCTGGCCCGATATTCCGGGGATGCCGCGGCGTGGCCCTGGAACCGACATCGCCCCTACCCCGCCCCGGTCAGCTAGTCCCCGGGGAGAGGCGGTCGGTTGTCGCGTAACGTAGCCCGGGGGTGGCTACACGCAGCATCAAATGAACGATTGCATCGAAGCAGAAACGCAGCAACTAACGTCAGGTATATTATGGACCCCCTCGTATCACTCCGCGGCATCGTCACGGTATTGAATACGCCTTTCGACACAAACAACCACCTCGACCTTCCCGGTCTCCGCCAAAACGTAGAGAACGCCATTCGCGCGGGGGTCGCGGGATTCCTGGTGCCGGCCATGGCAAGCGAAGTGGGTTCCCTGAGTGAAGCGGAACGTTATGAACTGGTGAAAGCAACGGTAGAGGTATCTGCGGGACGGGTGCCCATCATCGGTGGCGCATCGGCACCGGATCAGGCCACGCGTATGGAAGCCGCCAACACCCTCATCGACCTCGGTTGTGCCGGCATCCTCGTCAGCATGCCCTATGAGGACCCCGGGTCATACACCAGTCATGTGGAAGCCCTGGCCGCCTTGGACCCCGGCTTTCTCATGTTGCAGGATTGGGATGCCAACGGCTATGGAATTCCTGTGCCGCTCATCGTCGAACTCTTTCGCGCGATCCCGGCCTTCAAATGCCTTAAAGTCGAGGTGGTGCCGGCGGGCCCTAAGTACACTGAGGTATTGAAGGCGACGGATGGGGAACTCCACGTGTCGGGCGGCTGGGCCGTCTCCCAGCTGATCGAAGGCCTCGATCGGGGGGTCCACGCCTTCATGCCAACCGGGATGCACCCCATCTACTGCACCATTTACAATACCTACATGGCCGGTGATCGCGAGTCGGCACAGCAACTCTTCGAACGGCTCATGCCCGTCCTCGCCTTTTCCAATCAGCACCTGGATATCTCCATCTACTTCTTCAAGCGGCTACTCCACGCCCAGGGCATTTACGCCACGGACAAGGTGCGCAGCCCCAAAGTCTCCTTTGACGCCATTCATCAGGCCAACGCTGATCGGCTCATTCAGCGGGTCATGGACCTGGAAGTCGAACTCGCTGATACGAAGTGGATGTAGGGAACGGCGTGCCCGCAACGAGCGGAACGTCTGACCCCTGAATTGAGAAAACAACGTCGCGATAGTTTCCCCTTTTGCCATCGCAGCAATGGGCACTATCGGCATTGCACCCACTAACAAAGGAATACCCATGTTGTTGTTTCGCTATACCCTTGCCACATTCGTCCTCCTCGCGGGATTCACCACCCCTGGTGCCGACTTTGCGCTGGCCACCTTTAAGGTGGATGCCACCCCGCCGGTAGGCTCGCCCCTCTGTATCGGCACCCGCAAACCCGTGGTGGATGTAACCGACCCCCTCTCGGCGCGGGGTATCGTGCTCGTACCTGCCGACCAGCTACCCATCGTCTTGTGTGCGGTGGATTGGGTCGGCATCGCCAACAGTGGGAACACGGTGTGGCGCGAGGCCCTGGCCAAGGCCGCAAACACCACGGCCGACCGGGTCGCGGTCCACGCCCTTCACCAACACGACGCGCCCTATTGTGGCTTCAGCATTGAAGAAATCCTCACCCCCTTTGGTCTCAACGGCAAGGCCTCGGACCCCAGCTTCGCGCACACGGTCATCAAGCGGGCCGCCGACGCCGTTTCGCTTGCGGCCGCCAACCCCGTGACCGTCACCCACATGGGCGTCGGCGAGGCGGTGGTGGAACACATCGCGTCGAACCGACGCATTCTTGGCGCCGATCGCAAGGTCGCCAAAGTCCGCTATACGGCCACCCGGAATCCGGAGCTGCAGGCGGCCCCCGTGGGCACCATCGACCCGTTCCTGAAGACCGTCACCTTTTGGGCCAGTGAAACGCCCCTGGCCGTGCTCACCTACTACGCCACCCACCCCCAGAGTCACTATGGACAGGGACACGTCACCGCCGATTTCGTGGGTATGGCGCGCACCGCGCGGGAAGAAGCGCTCCATGGCGTGCCCCATATTCACTTCAACGGCGCAGGCGGCAATCTTGGTGCGGGCAAGTGGAACGACGGGAGCCCGGAGAATCGTCCCCGTCTCGCCGCACGGCTCGCCGACGGCATGGAGCGGGCCTGGAATGGCGCGAGCAAGAAACCTGTGGCCGAACTGACGTTAGATTGGGCCGTGGAAAAGGTCATCCTTCCGATACGAGAAGACGTGGACGACGACATTGTAGCCACGACCCTGGCGAACACCGAGGAGAAAGAAACCTTCCGCGTCCGGATGGCCCGCGAGATTGCCTTCCGGGAACGAATGCGCGCCGAAAGCCCCATCATTATCAGCCGTCTACGTTTGGGCGACGTCCAGTTACTTCACCTGCCGGGCGAGCTCTTTGTGGAATATCAGATTGCCGCCCAGGATATGGCATCCGATGATTTCGTGTGTCTGGCCGCCTATGGCGATTATGGCACGGGCTACATCGGAACAGCCGTGGCCTATGGAGAGGGCGGTTACGAAACCAAGATGTATACCTCCCGCACGGCCCCGGAGGTAGAAGAAGTCTTGATGGACACGTTGAAGAAGCTGGTGGAGTAAGGGCGAGAGCGGCGACCGACTCTATCTGTGTATAACGCTGCGTTCATGAGGTTTTGGTCGTGCCACGCGATGCCGAGTATAACGAGGTTTCGTGTGCGTGGAGCAAACGTAGTCTTGCCCGCCACGAGCGCGGTTTTTTAGGGGGCGTCTGAATCCGAAGTAATCCATGGGACGCCCGCTCGAGAAATCCCGTATAGCAGAATCGTCCCTGTTGCTCCATGCACACGAAGTCTCGCAGGACTCGACATCGCGTGGCACGAAAAAGACCTGTCACCATCAACAACTCCCAGGAAAAGGAATAGATATCGCTGGTGCGTTGTCATCAAAACTGATACAATATTCAGTGACGTTACAGCGGGAAACTTCAGGGAATTTGGGAGTCATACATGGTTGAATTGATTGGTGCGGCGGCCGCAGGACTCTTCGTGGGTGGGCTCATCACGGCGCTCTGGGTGCAGAGTCGCGCCACCGCGGCGGCGGCCGACCAGGCCTCGAAGTATCGCCATGTTCAGGGGGTATCGGAAGAGCGCTTTCGCCAGTTCGAGCAGCACGCCAGTCAGCAGCAGAAAGAGCTGCATCAGGTCCGTCAGTCACTGGAGCAGTACCGCAGTGCCCTGCAGAATACCCGGGCCCACCTGGCCGCCAGTGCCGAGCGCAACAGCCGCCTGCCCGAGATGGAGGCCCAGATGGCCAACGCCCAGGCACGGTGCGACATGCTGCAGGAAGATAACACGGGCCTCAAGATGCGCGTGGCCGAGCTGGAAACCCTCCTCATTGATGAGCGGCGGGCGAGCAAAGAAAAACTGGCTGTCTTGGATGATGCGCAAAACAGTCTGCGTGATATGTTCTCGGCCCTCTCGTCGGAAGCCCTCCAGCACAACAACACGTCTTTCCTCGAACTCGCCCGGGAAAATCTGGCCCAGTTTCAAGAAAAGGCACAGGGCGACCTCACGGCCCGCCAGCAGGCAATCGACGCCCTGGTCAACCCCCTCAAGGAATCGCTGGCGCAGGTCAATGCCCGTATCAATGGCGTGGAGAAGGAGCGGGTCTCCGCCTATGCCCAATTGACGGAGCAGGTCAAAGTGCTGGCGACAGGCCACGCCAACCTGCAGGCCGAAACGGGCAACCTGGTGAAGGCTTTGCGCGCCCCGGCCACCCGGGGACGGTGGGGCGAGCTCCAATTGAAGCGTGTCGTTGAGTTGGCGGGGATGACAGCCTACTGCGATTTTACAGAACAAGTTAATGTCCACACCGAAGACGGCCCCCAACGCCCCGACCTGGTGGTCAATCTTCCCAACAACAAGCGTATCGTCATTGATGCGAAGGTATCCCTCCAGGCCTATCTCGATGCCCTGGAATCCGACATCGACCTGGAACAAGGCCGTCATCTCAAGGAGCACGCGCGTCAGGTGGGGAACCACGTGCAGCAGCTCGGTGCCAAGGCCTATTGGCGTCAGTTTGAGCAGACACCCGAGTTTGTGGTCCTCTTTCTCTATGTGATCCATCGGGTTTCCACA
>JAUIMA010000191.1 GCA_030432675.1 Candidatus Hydrogenedentota bacterium
CGTGCTGCGGGTCTTCCGGGTGCTGCGGCTGATAGATGGCCTCGACGAACTCCGGCTCATAGTCTCTGTGCTCATCAAGTCCCTCTCATCCATGGTGTACATCGCCTTGCTCATGACCATTTGTTTTTACATCTATGCGGTCATGGGGGTCGAGCTTTTTGGCAAGGGGCAGCCCGACGAATATGGCACCCTCCACGAGGCCTTCTTTTCCCTCTTCCGCTCATTGACCTGTGAAGACTGGACGGACCTGCGCTACGACGGCCTGCCCCATCGAAACTACTGGGTGGTGACCACCTACCACGTGAGTTGGATTATGATCGGGACCTTCCTGCTCATCAACCTGGTGGTGGGTGCCGTGCTCAACAACTACCAGGAAGTGCATGAGAGCGAGAAAAGTAAAGATGTGGACGATGAGTCGCTGGACGCAAAAATCGCGTCCCTCAGCAAAGAACTCAATCAATTGCTGGAGCGTAAATTACAACAAGGCTGACCGGAGCGCCTGACGGCTACGCCTTCCGCTTCTTAATCCAGATGTTCCGATACCAGACTTCCCCGCCGTGGTCCTGCAAGAGCAAGAGTCCATCGCGGGGAAGTGTTGCAAAGGGCGTCGTGAACTTTCCCAGGGGGAGGGTCATCTGATCGAGATCGGCGTGGACTACCCGCCAGCCGTTCATGAAGACGATGACTTCGCCGCCAACCACGGTGATGTCATAGCTGTTCCATTCCCCGGCAGGCAGGGCCATGTTGTACATGGGGGTGACCACGTCATAGAGGGCGCCCGAGCCATTCTTGTGCGGTGCGTCACCGTGGTCTTCCAAGACCTGCACCTCAAAGCCCCGATAGACCGGGTCATTGGGCTGGGCCCGCAGGAAGATCCCGCTATTGGCCCCCGGGGTGACCTTTACCTCCAGGTGCAGCTCAAAATCTCCAAAACGCTCGGTCTCATAGCCCACATAGCGAAGGGGGTAGACGGTGTGGCCGAAGATATGGAGTTGCTCCCCCTCCAGGGCGAAGATGTCCTTATCGTCGGTGATATTGCGCCAACCATCGCGGTGGGCGGGGTCCAGGAGATTGATCCAGCCGGGACCTGACGGCGGGGGAGTGCAGGCACCCACCGGGACGGGCAGGGTGGGGCGGCTGAACCAGTAGGCCATCCCGGCCAGGGCGATAATGCCCCCCAGGGTAAAGACTACGCGAACGACCTTTTTCATGGCGAGGCTCTCCGTGCTGTAAATCCCAAGTCCCGACTATAGCCCAGGCCTGCTTCGGGGGGCAATGCCCGTCATCGAGGGGGCGGGAAAACACGCAGCATATGGGTCGCACCCCGTTGGAAACGGTAGGACACGGGGCAAAGCTCACTGTCCATGCCCTCCGACCCCAGGGCACGCCGTGCCGCTTCCAGGTGGGGAGAGAGTTCCCCCTTCAAGGTCACGAGGGGGAAGACACGGAGCTCCCGACCGGCACGGGCCATGGCGCGTAAGGCCGCCAGATGGAAGGTGAAATCGAGTTGCGCCGAGTAGGTGAAGAGCACGTGGGAGCACAGTACCTGATCAAAATGCCCCGGTGGAAAGGGCAGGTGGGGGAGGGCCGCCGTAACATAGCGCCCTGCCCGGCGACCTGCTTCGTAGTCCGCCAGGAATATATCCATGGAATGCAGGCGGGTCTGACGCAAGGCATCCGGCGAAGCGATCTGGTTCCATTCAAACTGGTCCTGGCAGGCTTCCACTTGCCTCATCAGCGTGGGTGCGGTGTCCCGGATGCGTTCCGCGATGGGTGCACGGCCCCACCGATAGAGGGGGTCGACCGACACGACGTGCCCGCCCTGTGCGGTTAAGACGGCATTAAAGGCCGCAGGGCCATCTCCACATCCCAGGAAGGCCCCGCATCGCTCGGGACTTTCCAGAGAAAACATGGCGACATATTCGTCGTATGAGCGCCCCCAGGGCACGATGTGCTCCAACTCCATAACGGTGCTTCCTTCAGGAGGTTGGCGATAGCGGAATGCCGCCTTGCCTCGCAATATGCACATTTTTCACGGGAAAGGAACCCTTTGGTCCTTTCGGGGTATTAATGGCACGGTGAATAATCTGTGAACGAATTCGTCTAGTTGTAAGACGGCCTCAACTGGCCTATAATGAGAGCGCAAGGTGTTAGCTTGCCGTTAGTTAGGCGGCAGTCCGGAAACCGGCGACGTGGTGACAGACCAGTGTGGTTATGTCCTGGCCCGAAACCGTCTGACACAGTATCAAGGAAAACAACGCTTATGGTAGCCCTACTTTTGGTCGCTTCCATGCTGAGCGCCCCTGTGGAGCAGGTGGCGACCGATGTGGAAGACAGCGCGGTCACCGCACGTATTGAGACGCTCTATTTGCTCAATCAGCATCTGAACCCCTTTAACATCAACACCACGACCCGGAGCGGCAACGTGGTCATTACGGGCACGGTGGATGATGAAGTTCAGAAGGAGCTCGCCGAAGATCTGGCCCTCAGTGTGAAGGGCGTGCGCTTTGTGGATAACGAGCTGACGGTGATTAATACGGTGGTGGGCGAGAAGGAGAAGCGTACCTGGCGCCAGCGGGTGGCCGACCGATCCACCTCCGCCGCCGTGAAGGCGCGGCTCCTCTATAACGGTCAGTTTAAGGGACTCAAGGTGGGAATCAGCACCATCAATGGGGTGGTGACCTTGTATGGCGTCGTACCTTCCGAAGAGCATTCCTCCAAGATCAGCGAGATTGCCCAAGAAACCAAAGGCGTCGTTGAAGTCGTCAACGACCTCCAGGTGCGCCCGAAAGATGCGTCAGACCCCCTCTTGGGTGTGGGCCGTCAGTTTTCGGATGAGTGGCTGGAGTCCCGGGTAGAAACGGCTTTTCTGCTCAATCGACATTTGAGTACCCGCGAGTTGGATGTAGAAGTCGATGACGGTATCTGCATTCTCACGGGCTCCGTTAATTCCGAAGAAAAGCAGCAAGTGGCGGAGCATATTGCGCGGAGCATTCAAGGCGTCCGGGAAGTGAGAAATTACATCACCGTACGCGCGTTGGAAGAGGGGGGTACGTCGACCCCGTCTCCTCAGGAAGAAATGGACCGGGAAGAGGCTCCTCCCCTGACCCTGGAAGGCTCGGAACCGGATGAGTCTTTTGAATCGCGGCGTGAATCGCCGAAAATAGAAGAAACCGCCCTCGCCGCGCCCTGACCTGGAGAATCCCGGGGATGAAGCAAGTATTGATTGTTATCGGAGTTGTGTTGGGTATCGTGCTGCTCACGGTGCTGGCGGCGTATTTCGGTGGGGGCTTGACCAATCCGGCGGCCATCGACAAGGGTCAGCGCTTTAAGGCCAAGCCGGGCACGACCCGGAAAAATGCCATCGCCCTTACCAGCAGCTCGCGCAAGGAAACTGAAGATCCCCAAGCCGCGATCGCCCGTAAGGCGGGCGAGATGGAAGACGATTCGCCCCTGAGCGTCAAGTCGCTTTCGCCCTCAGAAAGCAAGGATCCCAAGCGTTCTGGACCCGCCCACGACCGCGCGCAGCAGGCCTTGAATGGCGTCTCGCCCGAGGCAGGGATCCGTTCGCTGACCTCGGCCCTGGCCATGCCCCACGATCCCCAACAAGCCGCCTACATTCACGAAGCCATGGGCCAGCTCTATGTGCAGTTGGACCCACCCGACTACGAAAAGTCTGCCGCGGCCTTCGCCGAAGCGCGGGCCCTGACCACCGACTTGGAAATGGAGCAAAGTGTTCTGTTGAAATCGGTACAGGTCCTGATGCAGGGCGGTAAGAACGATGCCGCGCGGGCGGCCCTGGAAGAGGGCTTCGATGGCCAAAACCTCAGCAGCGAGACCCAGTTTCGACTGCAGGTGCTTCGTGGCCAGTTGGAAGAGCGGGCCGGCCGTGGGGAAGCGGCCGAAGACCTCTATTATTCCGTGCTCGATGGCACCCTGGCGCTCCCCGATACCTTAGAGAAAGACGTCGCCATTGCGCTCGCCCGTGGTGCCGCACTCCATCTCACCCGCCTCTACCGTGACTACGATCGGGACCAGGCGGCTGAGGCCCTCGCCAAGGATCTAAAGCGGCGTTTCAAGAAGATCGAAGAGCCGACCTGAGGGGCCCTGCTACGGCGCAAAGGTTGTGTCGGGCCGCAGGAGATAAAGATGGTTTTTGCTTCGCAGCACAACCGTCTTGCGCCCTTGCCCTTCCAAATCTTCTTCAAACTCCACACCCAGCACGGCCTCAGGAAAACGATGGCGAAAGCCCGGTTCCGATTCCACACCCTCAGGGCCGCTTCGCCAGATGGCCAGGGTCTGTTCGTCCACAAGACACCCGAAATCACTCTGCTGGTCCCCGTCCATGTCATTCAGCAAGATGGTGCGGAAGGGATTGGCCCCGCTCGAATTCAGATACCAGCCCAAGGGAAGGGCTACTTCGATTTGCGCAAAGGGCTCATCGGAAAAGCGCTTCTTTTCCGGTGCATAGCGATGGGCGATAATCCAGATTGGCCACGTGCCTTTCGCCACCGCCCGCGCCAGCCCATCCACCGTGGGCGCGATGCGTTTCGATTTCCAGAGCAACAGATCGTGAAAGCCGTCGCCATCAAAGTCTGGCAGCACCTCGGGATGACGAAGCAGGAGACCGGGGTAACGACGAAGTGGTCCCGTGTCGTCTCCGGTGTTGCTCCCGGTCGGGCTGTCCACCGGTACGTGGCGCACCCGCATCAGGGTCTCGCCTCCCGGCGCATCGGAGCGTGCATAGAGTGCCCGGACCATGCGGGTATCGTTGGTGTTGATGGTGAACCAGGGCCACCGTTCCGCATCCAGCGTGGCCGCTTCACGCTGCTGTCGCGCGGTTCCGAGGCGGCCTGAGGGTTCGGCAATGCGGATAGGGAGGGAGTGGTCGGGCAGGAGGGGCTTGTAGGTCGAAACACTGCTGACCCGAAACTCAAGGGCACCGGGTCCGGCCAATTGGGCGTAGGGATTGGCCCACACGCTAAAGGGTTGTCCGAGTGAAAGCCGTCGCGGAGCCGCCATCCCGATGGGATAACTGTCTATTAGTTTGCCCTCCAGGGTTCGCAGTTCCAGTGCATCGTCACAGGGCAGCGCTACCAACGGGGTCTTTTCCCGCATGACCACCAATACGCCGGGAAAGGGAATGCCCACGTAGTCACTGTACTGATTCTCGCGTGAGAAGCAGACGACGGTCTCGTTCTCTTCGTCGTCGGCGCTTACGGGAATGCGCAGGATATCTGCGCCACTCACGGCAATGATATCGGCGGTGCCATCCTGATTCGCATCCAGGACATCGATGACGGCGGTGCCTTCGGGCATCGCGAGGCTAAAGACGGCGTCTCGACGGTTGCGCTCGAAGACATCGAGGCGGTTGCCCGTGAGCACCGCCACTTCTCCCCGCGTATCCAGATCGAAATCTGCCACAAACACGGTGCTTTGGCCGGAGCGCCAGGGTAGCTCCTGGATTTCGATGGGGGCCCCGAGTGCCGTCGTAATGGTCAGCAGAAAGGCAAGCATCATGGGTGTCTCCGCTGGGCATAGAAGGCGCTTCCTGACGGGCCATCGCTCCCTTCCGCCGGGACGCGCGGGAATACATAGAGATCGGAGAGTCCATCGCCATTGAGGTCGGCAACGGCCACATCGTTTTCCGGCGCGATGGCGTGAGACCATGCCGGTTTACGGGAGAAGCCTTTCCAACCGAGCCCCCGATAAAGGGACATTTCGTCGGGGGCATTGCGGACCAGAATGTCCCGAATACCGTCGCCATCCATATCGCCCGTGATGTGAAGCAAATTTCCGGCTTCATAGCGGGAGAGCATGGCCTGCGGCTGCGCCGGGGGAGCCTCCAGGTCGATATTGAGGGTGGCCTGAATCGTGGGCGATTCCGCGAAGTGGCCGTTTTTCTGCTCATAGATATGCAGGCCGTGCTCCAGCGTCGATTCCGTCAGGAACCGGGTAATCCGCTCACGGATTCCGCCCCGGGCCCAGAGGGTGGACTCGGTGACCATATCCATGTCGCCGTCGCCATCGTAATCGACGAAGGCACAATGGGGGCGAAACTGAGTCTGGGCCGTTGCCCGGCGTACTTCAAAGGTCTCCCCCCCGTCGAGGGTGGCCCACAATTCGTAGAGCGGTGCGGGCAAGGGACCGGTCTCCGCGTTGACCCACCGGCCCCCGGCGAAATCGAGGATGTCGTCGTCATTGAGCCGACAGGGACGGAGGTGGGAAGGCAGCATTTCCGGGCGGGTAAGTCGGGACGCCCCCTCTTGAAAATTCGCCGCTTCGTCCAGGCTGAGTGGGGTGCTTCGCACGAGGTAGCGCGTAGCCGTATCCTGGCGTTCCTCCACCGAAACCATCCGTACTTGCCCCGACTCGAAAACGATACGGCTCGACATCTGCTGTTCCGGAAACATGATTTTCCGGGCCGTCTGTGGCCAGATGGGCTGGGGGGTGGAGCGACTGACCGCGATTGTGGTCGGTAGTTTCAGTACGCCGGCCGCCACATAGTGCGCGTCCTTTCGCCGAAACAGGCGAATGCCGCTATGGTCTATGGCGACGATTTCCGGACTTCCGTCCGCGTCGATATCGTGTAGAAAGCGGACAAAGCCAATTTGGGAGGTGTTCCCATACTGGGGTGTAAAACCTTCCGGCTCGTCGGGTGATTCCAGCGATTGAGAAAGCACTGTGCGCCAGGCACCCTGCTCAAATTCGTACACAATAAGGCGCTGGGCGCTCCGATAGAAGAGGGCGCCCCGGTAGCAATCGGCGTCCATCGGGCCAATGGGCTCCGGCAAGGGGATGGCCGCGTTCATATCGTAGACGCCCTTTTCCTGCAGAAGGAGTTTGTCCGTCAGGAGGAGGTCCATTTCGCCATCGTAATTCATGTCAGCGTGGAGAAAGTTTGTGTTCACCTGGCCGGTGAAGGGCGTGACGTTGCCTACGTAGACTTCGCTCAGGGGCTGCTCGACAAAGGTGATCTGGCCCAGGCTGAGGGTCAGTGCGATTACCCACATGAGCCGAGATTCCGACGACTGAAGAGGAAAAGGCCTACGGCGGTGGTGGTCAGTGCGACGGCTCCCGAGGTGACGATCGTATATCCCGCCATGGGTAGCCAACGGCCATCCAGCCCATCGCATTGGCTGATGAAAACGTGCCAGGGCGACTCGAGGTAGCTGCTGAAAACAAGGTGATCGATGCCCAGCGGATACTTCACCAGGTCCAGCGCTATCCAGGTGCCCACGCTCAGGCTGACTGCTGTACCGGTGCTGCGGGTGAGGCTGGAGTACAAGAGGCCCAGGCTAACGCCCGCCCATTGGGGGAGCAAGACCAAGCCGGCCCCACCCAGATAGGCCCACAGCATTTCGTCGCTGGTATAGCGCAAGACGCCGCCTACCTGGACGCCATACAGATCGCCAAAAATGACCACCATGCCCCAGCTGCTCAGCCCGACCACCAGGGTCAACAGGAGGCTATAGGAGCACCCGAGCAAGAGCTTGGCCAGGTAAATCTCGCAACGATGTATGGGGCGAAGGAGTACCGTGCGGAGCGTGCCCCGATCCATTTCTGTCGCGAGGAGCCCTCCCACATAGGCGAGGAGCAATACATAACCGAGGAAATTCAGGGCCAACGGAGTTACGTATGCGATGAACGCGTAATCCCCCATGGTGTCTTGACGAAGGGGGTGAGCGAGGGGGGAGAGCACAACCAGAAGAAACAACAACGCCGGCCCCACATAGGTCTGGCGCAGGCGGATTGCTTTGATAATTTCGACACGGTAGGCCACACGAATCCGGTCTAGCGCGTTCCGAAGTTGCCGTAATCGGGGGGCGTTACTCATGGTCCAGGGCCTTTAAAAAATAGTCCTGCAGAGTGCGGCGTCGCGGCACCACTCCCGACACCGCATAGCCCGCGTGAACCAGGAAACTGTTGAGCTGGTGACTGCCTTGTTCCTTCAGCTTGACCTGAAGCCGACCGGGCTTACTGGTCACACTGGTCACCCAATCTTGCTCCCGCAATCGCTTCGCCGCGTTATCGGCTCCATCCATTAACACTTCGACCTGACTGAGATCGTAGGAAATGAGGGTTTCCGTTTCTTCATAGGTTACGAGACGCCCCTTGTGAATAATTGCCACATGGCTGCACAGGGCTTCCACCTCATGCATCAGGTGGCTCGAAAACAGGATCGTCACGGCGGTCTCATCGACCAGACGTCGCAGCAAGGTGAGAATATCCTGCGTGGCCTCTGGGTCCAGGCCCGACGTGGGCTCATCCAACACCAGTAACTCCGGCTCTGTCAGCATGGCCATCGCCAGACCCAGCCGTTGACGCAGCCCCTGGGAGAGGGTGCCGGCACGCACCGAGGCAAACTCCGCGAGGTTCGTCAGATCAAGGGTTCGGTCGAGATTTACATCCCGTTGCGCCAGTTGGGCATGAATTTTCAGATTGCGCCGCACCGTCAGGTGATCATAGAAGGTGGGCCGCTCCATCAGGGCGCCCATACGAAATGCAATGTCGATGGCGTTGGACTGGAGCTCTTTGCCAAACACCGATACGTGACCCGACGTCGGTCGAACCAGGCCCGTGAGGATATGGAGCAACGTGCTCTTTCCCGCCCCATTGGGACCCAGCAGGCCCACGGTGTCACCCGCCCGGATATCCAGCGAGAAGCCCCCGACAGCAAAGTGGGAGCCGTAGAATTTGCAGACTTTGGAAAAAGAAACGATTGGTGGCATGGGAAGAGTCTAGCACGAACGCGGGGAGCGATTCAGTTTCAACGGCAGGACGAATGGTGGCCCGACCGAAGGGTGTAACATCGGTCATTTCGGGCCCACAATAGGAGTAGCGCAAGCGAAAAAAACCGCGCAGCCGCGGTTCCGACCGAAACGCCCGTTCCAATGTGGGAAGATACCGCCAAAAAACTGACAATTGGCTATACTTTCAGGGTGAAGTCGGGTATACTACGCTCCTACCGGTTGGGGGTCGTGTCTGCCAGGACGTGTCGAAACGGAGTATTACCCGATGCAAGTATCCTTCCTTCGTATCCTATCGTGTGTCTTTCTGGGTTTGCTGGTCACCCTGATTGGTGCAGGATGTAACGCCAGCGACAAACAAGACTTCACCCGGGTTCATCTGGCCAACGGCAGCGACGCTGCCCTGGTTTTTCTCGCCATAGAAACTTCGGAATCAGGGGCCACCGAAGCGGCCAACCGGCTTCCCCATCCCCTGCCCCCGACCGCAGTCTACTCCGCCGTCCTGCCCCGCCCGGGCAACTATTGGATTCGCACAGAAACCGAAGTGGGCGACGCCATTGTGCGCCGTGTAATCGGGCCGGTGCGCCTGGGCCGCGGAGTCTACGACTGGGAATACACCCGGGAAGACGAAGTGCCCCTCTACCCCTCCGGCTCTGTTCAACCTCACCTGGCGACCATCTACCTTATCCACTGAGCCCAACCGTCGCCCAGATGCCATCGCGGGGTTGACTTTGCTATACTTCCTGCGGTCAGCAGTCAGGAAGTTCCCGTGGGAAGTGTGTCCCCACCTGGAGCTATCCCCATCCTATCGAGAGTAGTACTATGTCATTTTGTGCCACCATTAACTGTCTCGACGGGCGCACCCAGCAGCCGGTCGTCAATTATCTGATGCAGCGTTTCAACGTGAAATACGTCGACATGCTCACCGACGCGGGCCCCCTCGGCATCCTCACCGATACCCCCGATTCTGAACGGGCCCTCCTCTTCGAGGAACGGGTTGACACCGTGATTCGCGTCCACGACATCAAAGAGCTCGCCATCACGGGCCACTGGGACTGCCGCGGTAATCCCGTGCCCCGCGAGACCCAAATCGAGCAAATGGGCGACGTCGTACGCCGCTACCGTAAACTCTACCCCCAGCTCACCATTATTGGTTTGTTTGTCGGGGAAGAGGGTGAAATCGAAGAAATCGAGATTTCCTGAACGGACCCCGCACCCACAATGACCGATAGGGACGCACCAGGGCAGGTGTGCCCCATTCAGTCCCCGTGCGCCCCGTAATTGCGACGGATTCGAGGGGTCGTCGTGCCATGGGATGGTTGCGCCCCAAAATCCGATTGTGATAGGATTACCGTCCTTCGGGCGATTAGCTCAGTTGGTTAGAGCGCTGCCTTCACACGGCAGAGGTCACAAGTTCGAATCTTGTATCGCCCACCATTTTGCCCCCATACCGCACAGCATGTTCCTCCATGAGGAACGGCTGGGCGGTTTTTTTGTTTCGCGTGGGGTTAGCGTTTCGCTTCCTCCAGAAGATTTACCCTTACCGTTTGGAAAGACTACGCTGG
>JAUIMA010000192.1 GCA_030432675.1 Candidatus Hydrogenedentota bacterium
AGGTGGACATGGTTGACGACGAAGAGCTCCTTGAGCTTGTTGAGATGGAGCTTCGTGAGCTCCTCTCCAAGTACGAGTTCCCCGGCGACGACATCCCCATCACCATGGGTTCGGCCCTGGCCGCCATGGAAGATCGCGACCCGGAAATCGGTGCCAACAAGATTCTTGAGCTCATGCAGAGCGTGGATGACTTCATCCCGACGCCGACGCGTGACCTTGACAAGCCCTTCCTGATGGCTATCGAAGACGTATTCACCATCACGGGCCGTGGCACGGTAGCAACCGGTAAAATTGACTCCGGTATCGTGCACGTGGGCGACAAGGTTGAGATTCTCGGAATCAAAGACAAGCGCGACACGACGGTAACGGGTGTGGAAATGTTCCGCAAGCTGATGGACGAAGGCCAGGCCGGCGATAACGTCGGACTCCTTCTTCGTGGTGTGGAGCGCACGGACATCGAGCGCGGCCAGGTAGTGGCCAAGCCCGGTTCGATTACGCCGCACACGAAGTTTGAAGGCGAAGTCTACGTGTTGACCAAAGAAGAAGGTGGCCGTCACACGCCCTTCTTCACGGGCTACCGTCCCCAGTTCTACTTCCGTACGACGGACGTTACGGGCAAGCTTGAGCTTCCCGAAGGCGTAGAAATGGTAATGCCGGGTGACAACATCACCATCTCGGCTGAACTGATTGCGCCTATCGCCATGACCACCGAGCTGCGCTTCGCTATCCGCGAAGGTGGCCGCACGGTTGGTGCCGGCGTTGTAACCAAGATTATTGAGTAAAGGTCGTTTTCGGCCATCACTGTGTGGGTAAAGTTGCATGAGAGAAAAAATCACGCTACAATGCACCGAGTGCAAACGGCGGAATTACACCGGTACGCGCGACAAGCGTAAGCATCCGGATCGCCTGGAACTGAAGAAGTACTGTAAGTTCGAGCGCAAGCACACAGTGCACCGCGAAACGCGCTAATTATTTCCAATCTGCTTTTCACTGATCCCCCGTGCGGGGGATCAGCCTTGCAGGCCTGTAGCACAATGGCTAGTGCAGCGGCCTCCAAAGCCGAAGGTTGGGGGTTCGAGTCCCTCCAGGCCTGCCAATTTATTTAGTAATCACTTCTGCAAGGGCAATTCATGGCTACAGCAACGGAACAGAAAACGGGTCCGATCACCCGCCTCCAGGTTTTCTACGAGGAAGTGATGGTCGAAATGAGTAAAGTGACCTGGCCTACCTTGGACGACCTGAAAGTGTCGACCAAAGTAACCATGTTCCTTTTGCTGGCGATGGCTGGCATCATTTTTCTGTTTGACAAAGTGTTTGAACAGTTTGTGCTCATGTTGCTGAACTTGACCGGTTGAGGAGACTGTAGCGTGACGGACGAGCCGTTGAACGACGAAGAAGTCTCTCCCGCGCCCGAAGGCGTTGTCGAGGAAGAAGAGGCGTCGGACGATGTGGGCGGAATTAAGCTCAACAGCGTGCCGGACGACGGTATAAAACGCCGTTGGTATGCCCTTCACGCCCACTCGGGTCAGGAAGGCAATGTACAGGCCATGCTGATCGCGTCAGCGGAACAGATGGGTCTGTCCGACCTTATCAGCAATGTGCTGGTGCCTATGGAAGAGAATGGCGAAGCCCGGCCCAATGCAAAGTCGGTCAGTAGTCGTAAATCATACCCTGGCTACGTGCTGGTGCAATTACCGGAGCATCCCGAGAATTACGCCGAGCTCTGGCATCTGATTAAAGAGACCCCGGGCGTGACCGGGTTTATCGGATCGCGAACGTTGCCGGTGCCCTTGGAAGATTCCGAGATCGAAGAGATCGTCGAAGTCAGCCGGGGTGAGAAAGAGCGGCCCAAGCCCAAAGTCGAATTCGACGAAGGCGAGCGGGTCAAGATTGTGGATGGTTCTTTTGCCAACTTTATCGGAAAGATCGACGAGATCAATGCCGAACGTGGCAATATGAAGGTGTTGGTAGAAATTTTCGAACGTCTCACCAGTGTAGAAGTCGAATTCTGGCAGGTTGAGCGCGTCTAAGT
Source organism: Candidatus Hydrogenedentota bacterium (assembly GCA_030432675.1). Taxonomy (GTDB): domain Bacteria; phylum Hydrogenedentota; class Hydrogenedentia; order Hydrogenedentales; family JAEUWI01; genus JAEUWI01. Next base: position 2,033 of record JAUIMA010000192.1, read on the forward strand.
TGGAGCAATAATCTCATGGCAGACAAGCCCTTAAAAGCGCAAATCAAGTTGCAGGTTCCTGCCGGTCAGGCCAACCCCGCCCCCCCGGTAGGTCCCGCCCTCGGTCAGCATGGTGTCAACATCATGGACTTCTGCAATCAGTTCAACGAGCGCACCAAAGATCAGGCCGGACTCGTTATTCCGGTCGTGATCAACGTATACGAAGACCGGAGCATCAGCTTCATCACCAAGACCCCTCCGGCGGCCGTCCTCATCAAGAAGGCAGCCAAGTTGGCCAAGGCTTCTGGAGAACCCAACAAGAACAAAGTGGGTTCGGTGACCGATGCACAGGTGGAAGAAATCGCCACGCTCAAAATGCCCGACCTGAATGCGGCCAACATTGATTCCGCCAAGCGGATGATTGCCGGCACGGCCCGCAGCATGGGTATCCTGGTAGAGCACTAAGTAACGTCGTTTATCTACACCGTCCCCCAATGTGGTGGGGCGGTGTTCTTTTAGGTATCCATAACGCCATTTAACCAACGTGGGAGAGGCGCTCCGCCTCGTATGCACCACAGGAGAATTCTCATGGCAAAGATCACGAAACGTACGAAGGCCTTTGAAGGCAAAGTAGACCCCGACAAGCTGTACAACGTCGAGGAAGCCTCGGAAGGTGCCAAAGCCTGCGCCACGGCCAAGTTTGACGAGACCGTTGAGCTGGCCTTCCTTCTGGGAGTAGACCCCCGTCACGCCGATCAGATGGTTCGCGGTTCCGTTTCCCTGCCCCATGGTACGGGTAAGACCGCCCGCGTCGTCGTGTTCTGCAAGCAGGCTGATCAGGTTGCTGCTGCTGAGGCTGCTGGTGCCGAAGCCGTTGGTGCCGAAGATCTCGTGCAAAAAGTACAGGGTGGTTGGACCGATTTTGACAGCGCTGTTGCTGCGCCCGACATGATGGCGCTCGTCGGTCGTCTCGGTAAGGTGCTCGGACCCCGGGGTCTCATGCCCAGCCCGAAAGCCGGTACGGTAACGCCGAATGTCGGTCAGGCCGTGGAAGAGATCAAAAAGGGTAAGATCGAATTCCGCGTTGACAAGAACGCCAACATTCACGTTCCCGTTGGCAAGGCTTCTTTCACCGCAGAGCAGCTGCAGGAAAATGCGAAAGAAATCATGCGTGCCATCCTGAAGGCCAAGCCCTCCGCATGCAAAGGCACCTACCTCAAGAGCTGTGCCATGAGCACGACCATGGGGCCTGGTTTCCGTCTTGACGTCACTTCTATTGCTGCCCTCGTTGGGTAATTGAGTCCCTACACGGTTGCCAGTGGTTGCCAGGAAAAGGAGTTGAACGTGAGTTCTGAAAGTATCCTCTTTACATCCGAGTCGGTCAGTGAAGGTCACCCGGATAAGGTGGCGGACAATGTATCGGATGCGATCCTTGATGCCATGCTTGCCCAGGACCCCAAGAGTCGGGTGGCCTGTGAGACCCTCGTGACGACCGGTGTTTGCATGGTTGCCGGCGAGATTACCTCTAATGCGGAGGTCGACATCCCTGCAATCATCCGTGAAACGATTCTCGACATTGGTTACAATGGCGGTGATTCCGGTTTTGATGGGGCTTCCTGCGCCGTCCTCGTTTCGCTCGACAAGCAGTCGGCCGACATCGCGCAGGGTGTTAACGAAGGCGAAGGCATTGACAAAGAGCAAGGTGCCGGTGATCAGGGCATGATGTTCGGTTATGCCTGTAATGAGACCCCGGAATTGATGCCCCTGCCCGTGTCCCTGTCCCACAAGATTTTGGGTCATATCACGAAGCTGCGCAAAGACGGCACACTTCCCTGGCTCCAGCCCGACGCCAAGTCCCAGGTTACGGTGGAATATGTAGATGGCAAGCCCGTTCGCATTGATACGATCGTGGTTTCCAATCAGCACTCCCCGAACGTGGAGCACCAGGAAATTCACGATACGCTGGTGAAGGAAATCAGCGGTATTCTTCCCGAGGCCTATGTGAAAGGTGACATCACCTACCACATCAACCCGACCGGCCGTTTCGTGGTCGGTGGTCCTGTCGGTGATTGCGGCCTTACCGGTCGTAAGATTATCGTGGACACCTATGGTGGCATGGGACGTCACGGCGGTGGCGCATTCAGCGGAAAAGACTCCTCCAAGGTAGACCGTAGTGCCGCCTATATGGCTCGCTACATGGCCAAGAACATCGTAGCGGCCGGCCTCGCTGAGCGTTGCGAAGTACAGTTGGCCTATGCCATCGGTGTTTCGAACCCCGTCTCCGTGCACGCCACGACCTTTGGCACGGGAACGTTGTCTGATGCGGCATTGAGCAAGCTTATCGACGAGCACTTCGATTGCCGTCCGGCGGCTATCATCGAGCAGTTGGACCTCCGTCGTCCCCAGTTCCGGAAGACGGCGGCCCTGGGACACTTCGGCCGTGAAGGCGAAGGCTTCCGCTGGGAAGATACCGACCAGGCGGATGCCCTGAAAGCCAAGGCGGGAATCTAAACGTTAATTCCATGTCCGATTGATTTCTTGAAAGCCATTTGGCACGCTTAGACGTGTCAGATGGCTTTTTTTACTATTCGGAGGTTATTGTTGCCATGAAAGTACATGATTTCGCGTACCAGGTCGCTCAGCGCACCATTGCGCTGCTCGAAGAAAAACAGCATTACAAGGTATCCGAAGAAAATAAGAAAGAAATACTGCGACTACTTCAGGATGAAGTGGACGACCTGCTCGATAAGTCGCTCTAATCCCGGTGAAAGCACCCTGATCCATGCACGATTCACACCTCTTCTCCCAGTCGGCTATTCTGTTCGGAACGGCACTGGTGGCCGCCCTCATTTTCAGAATGCTGAAGGCCCCTTCCATCATTGGCTTTCTCTTCACCGGGATACTCATTGGGCCCTTCGCCTTAGAGATGGTGAGCGAAGAAGAGGTGGAAACCTTCGCCGAGTTGGGGCTGGTGCTCTTGCTCTTTGTCATCGGGCTGGAGTTGTCCCCCTCCTCCTTCGTGCGGGCGGGTCGCGGTATTGTCATCATGACCGTGATCCAGTTGAGCGTGACGACGCTTGGCGTCATCGCCGTCATGATGACGTTTTTTGGCTTTGGGGTGCTCATGTCGGCCTTGGTCGGTATCGCGATATCCCTGAGCAGTACCGCCATCGTACTGAAAACGTTGAGCGACCGGGGAGAAATACAAACGCCCGTGGGCCTCATCAGTACGGGAAATCTGCTCTTTCAGGATGTCTACGTCATCGTGCTCATGTTGACGTTACCCTTCCTGACGCCGAGTCCCGATCTCTCGGTTACCCAGTCCATCCTCAAAGCCGTCCTCGGGCTGGCCGCCATGTTGTGTATGGTGGTTTTGCTGCGCATCCTGCTGCCCCGTTTCCTCAAAATCCTCGGGCGCTTTGGCGGGCCGGAACTGGTCACACTCTTCGCCGTCTTCATGGCCTTCGGTGGAGCCACCTTTGCGGGAATTATCGGCTGGCCGCTTCCCCTGGGCTCCTGCATCGCCGGGTTACTGTTGGCACAGGCCGATTTGCGCCATCAACTCGTTGCCGAGATTACGCCCTTTCGTGATGTGTTCAACGCCCTGTTTTTCATCTCACTCGGCATGTTGGTGGACCTCCAGTTTGTCGCTTCGAACTGGATGATGATACTGCTCATCGTCGGCACGATTCTCATCTTTAAGACCATCGTCACTTCGGCGGCCATCGTTGCCGGTGGGTGGCCCCTGCGGGTCGGTATTCATGCCGGACTGGGCCTGTGTACGGTCAGTGAATTTGGATACATCTTCTTGCGGGAGACACAAAAGGCCGGGCTGCTCGATCCCCAGTTGCCCCAGACGCTCATCCCTATTATCGTGGGGACCATGATACTCGGTGCCACCCAGCTACCGATGGCCGGGATGCTCTCCCGAAACGTCGTGCGCTTCCTTGGTCGGGAAGACCGTGGGGACGAGGACGGCGACGCAGCGACCACAGAACAGCGCGTAGTCGTCGTGGGTTACGGTATCAACGGAAGAAATCTTTGCCGGGTGCTGGAATCCACTAAAATACCGTGTGTCGTGGTGGAGATGAACCGCGCGTTGGTGCAAGAGGCACAGAACGATGGCATTCACGTGGTGGTGGGGGATGGTACCCGCATGCAGATTCTGGAAGAGGCCGGCCTCCACAACTGCCGCGCCTTTGTAGTGGCGATCAACGACCGGCGTGCCACCCGGGTGATGGTGAGCCAGGCCCGGGCGTTTCGCGAGGAGATGCCGATCATCGTCCGGACTGACTTTATCGAAGAGCTGGAGCCCTTATTGGCTTTTGGCGCGAATACGGTAATTCCCGCCGACTTCGAGATTTCTATCAAGTTATTCGCCCAGGTGCTTACCGAGCTGCGGGTTCCTGACAACGTCATTCAGGCGCAGATCGCCACCGTGCGTTCTGGCGGATACGGCGTGCTGCGCGGTGTGCCGGCGGCCCAGACAGAAAGCCTCCAGGAATTGCTTCAGGTGTTCCGCCTTACGGCCACCCAGACCTATTACGTTTCCGAGACCAGTCAGGCCGTCGATAAGACCATTGCGGAGCTGAACCTTCGGGCACGTTCCGGCGTGACGATTATCGCCGTGGTGCGCGAAGGGGAGCCCACGACCAATCCGCCGGCATCTCATGTGCTAAAGATGGGCGATGTGCTCGTCATGGTGGGGAGCCATCGGGAGCTGAGTGCCGCGCAGGGGTGCTTGGGAGAATTGATTGAGGAAGGCGAAGCGGTGCCGGAGCCAGAGGGCGAGAATGCGCCATAGGGAAAGTGTCCCGTGCGAAGAGATGTGACGGAACACGACAACCGTAACGACAAAAAAGAACGAGGTAGTTATGATTTATTACAAGACATCCCAGATTGTACCCGGAAAAGGTAATGCCTGGATGTATTATGAGTGCGATGATGACAAGAAAGTGCTCCGTACTCTGACCCATATTCCCGAGGCGGATGAGACGACCCGGGTGCCTGATCCCGTGGTCAAGCGCCTGATTCGTCCCGAAATTCTGCAGGATGCCGAAGCCGAAGAGTTCCTTTCCCTGTGGGGGGAGGGCTGAATCCGGAGCTTTCCAGGGCCGTCCCGGAGCGCTATCGGGAGCCGTCCACGGTATTCCAAAGGACATTTTCGTGCCGGAGTGCGGGCTCTCGGGAATCGGGCCTTCCGGCCAGATTCAACCAGCGCGGCCAATTTAAATTAATATCCGATATATTGTGATCAATATGTGATACACTACCCCCTACTAACTTCAGATGCGTACCTCCACCAGTGCCACTGAACATCACCCATCATGCATCGACATGAGTACAAAGGATAAGAATATGCCATTTGGTACCGTTAAGTTTTTCAATGAAGCAAAAGGTTTTGGTTTTATCACCCCCGACGACGGTGGCGACGACCTTTTCATCCACATCTCCAACGTCAACCCTTCCGAAGGTATCCTGTCCGAAGGACAGAAGGTTTCCTTCGAGATCGGTCAGGGACGTAAAGGACCTGAAGCCAACGAAGTGCGTTCGGCCTAGTCCGTTCCCCCTTCATTGGGTTAAGACAGTTTAATCCGTGTATCGTGTGGACAATCTGAATTCGTTTTCGTCGTCATCTGAGTGCTTCGGCACCGATGACGTTCGCAGTTTGTTTGCATCGTCAAAGACGAGTACTGCAGCATATCCTTAAAGGACGGAATGTCGAAGCGGCTTGGTGGAGGCCAATTGGTGTTTTGAAATGGACTATATGGTGCGGGGTTGCGAAAAAAGTGTAGGTAGTATTGAGCACTTGAACACGTCATGCGCTCGACGATTATCCTTCAGCCCCGGCTGACGCGTACACCGATTATCTTTTAAATGGTCAGGTGGTAGATATAATCTATCACCTGGCCATTTCTTTTCCCCCATGCTCGCCTTTTGATTCCGCCATAGGCCGTATGTCATCGTGCCAGAAATTGATAACGTTTTGTAATTGGGACCTCATGATCAACGGGTTGAGGAGCGGAACGTATGGCGCAAGTTACTGGTTTCGGGATACGCGGCTCGAAGTGGAATGACCGACGTGGTTTTACGTTGGTGGAGTTGCTAGTGGTTACGGCCATCATTGGTATTCTTGCGGCCATCATGCTGCCCGCGATTGCGCGAATCCGGGATAAGGCCCGACAAACGCGGGAGAAGACGCGAGGGACGGGGGATGTCCGATCACTGGCGGATTCGGCCGGCGTTATCAACCCGGCCAGGCAGGCGCCGCAGGCGATTGATACCTATCTCGCCGCAGTGCCTATCATTGATTCCCTGGACATGGATATCCAACTTCGCTCGTCGTACCAGCGAGAAGGCATGGGGGTCTCCGCGTTCTATGAAGCCACCAGCACGGCCACCCTCGTCGTGCGCCCGGTTCCGGGCACCGGTGCCATGTCCGTTATCGTGCCCTTTCCTGTCGGCCAGTCCGAGATTAGGGATATCAGCTTCCGCCTTTCCAGCCCCGGTGATGACGCGCCCCGGGAACCCGACGATGCCGTCCTCCACGCTTCGGGCATCTATTGGCGGGCGGAAGCCGTGCCCGCGGCACCTCTCACGGTAGAGGTGAAGTTTACTGCCTTGGGGCGGGAGCAGTTTCAATACCGTCTGCCACCCGCACAGAAGCTGAATAAGGTTTCCATCACGGTTGATTTGAAGGATGTAGATGTGTGGAAGGTGCCCACTGAAACCCTTCGCCCCACGTCGCAGGCCGCCGACACGTTGGCGTGGAACTATGACGGGATATTGACCGACAGGGCTCTCGTCATCGAGATTCCCGGTGCCCGGAGCCCCCTGGGCCGGGTGACCCTCCTCTTCCGCTTGGTGGGAGCGGCGGTCTTTCTCTTCGGCCTCGGATTCTGGTACCTCAGCGAACTCCGCCAGCCCGGACAGTTGCGCGATTTTCGCTGGGGTCACTTCCTGCTCCTGGCCCTGAATTTTTCGCTGTATTTCGTCTTTTTCGGGGTGCTGGCGGACAAGGGCCAGCTGGGTGTTTCAGCCATGGTGTTGGTGTCGGCCCTTTTCTCCCTGCCTTTGCTTGTGCTTCACGTCAGTCGGGTCATGAATCTGAATTTCGCCCTGACCCGTGTATTGCCGCTGGCCGTGGCGGCGTTGGGCTTCGTGACCGTGGGGGTATATGGTGGCCCGCTCCGCGACTACATTCTCCTGGCGGGTGCCATGGGCCTGATGGCCTTTCTGACCTTGACCTACCAGCAATGGTTGGCGGGCAATGCCGCCTACCAGACCGCGCGACGAGAGGAGGACGAACAGCGTAAGGTCGCCCTCAATGAGGACATTAGAACCCGCGTGACGCCTCTGTTGCACGAATTGCATGCCGCCGACCGGCAAGCTGAAGGTATTCTGTCTGGACATGTGGCTACGGGCGGCGTAATGGAACAACGGTTGACTGCCGCGCGGAAGCGGGTTGCAACACTCATGGAGCGGCACCAGAGTATCTACGAGGAACTCGACGGGTGCCTGCCCTACGATACCTTTGGTGATGCACGGGAGCGGATGGAACGGAACACCCGTGCGCTTGGAAAAATCGAAGAATCCATGAGGGCGAGTCTCCATGAGCTACAGGCGGCTGTCGACGACTGGCGGGGCGCACGAACGCAGGGGGATGGTGCGGTGGAAGAGACTGCGACATGTTGCCCCGCCTGTGGTGCGCCGGGTCCGGGCCTACCCTATTGTCCCCAGTGTGGTGAACGTCAGCCGGTGGCACTGGCCTGCGCGGGGTGTGGCGGGGAGATGATCTTGCCCATGCACCTTATTGAGTCGGCTGGGGGAGGGCCGGCGATTCACTGCACCCGCTGCGGACTCCCAGCGCCGCTGCCGGGAGCTGGGATGAAAACAGGTGGGGAGGACGAGGGGTGAAGGGTGATTCAGACCAGACAGTCGGGTGGCACCCGGGGTCTTCTTCTATTGCCCCGACGAGTAGGGGATTTGGCCCGTGAGGTCTTTGACAATAGGGGCATCTCTTGAATCTAAGAGAGTGAATGTCGTTGTGCCACCCAATCCGGTACCCCGGTTCGGGTGCCTTGAGCTTCGAATGCGGTTCTCAATCGACAGGGTCTTGACAGTAACCTCGAAATCGTGGGCAAAAAATAAATTTCAGTAGAAATAAGGAGGGCACGAAGTGGTGGTGCGAAAAGTCCACCGAAAGTCTCGGAGGGCGTTCAATATCGAGGGCGAGGCCCACTTCATTGGGTTAAGACAGTTTAATCCGTGTATCGTGTGGACAATCTGAATTCGTTTTC
>JAUIMA010000193.1 GCA_030432675.1 Candidatus Hydrogenedentota bacterium
TAGAAGGACGCCCGAATCGAATCCCTCTCCATGGGCCAGGGCCAGCAGGGCTCCATGCACACGAAACTTCGCGTAGCTCAGCATCGCGTGGCACAAGAAGATTTTCAAGACCTGGGCGCGTGAGCTCTCTTTCGGCGAGTCTTCGATGCTCGTGCCTCGTGATCGCGCGACACGACCCGTTGCCCGAAATCACCTCTTCCGGTTCACAATCGCCCGTAATTGCCCATGCACCAAACAAAAAGGGCGGATCCCGTCATCCGGGACCCGCCCGCGACACGTCAGGTGAAAGCGCTCCTGAGCGTGGCTGTCGTTATCGCTCTTCCATCTGAAGGGCGTTCACGGAAAGCTCGTACTTGTGCGCGGCCTCCCGGATCAGTTCGGCGTTTCTCTGGGCATTCCCGTAGGCTTCGGCGAGGGTGTTTTCCAAGGCCTCATCGGGCGCATCTTCCAGGGCCATCTGAATGACACCCATTTTTTGGTTCAGGGCGGCCTGGCTGTTATATACGTCCTCCAGTTTGGTGAGGATCTGTTTCATGTCATTGGAAGTAACCGTTTTGCTGGCCATGTTGTACTCCTTTTCTTCGCGTTCTCAGGCGCCCGCGTCTGTGGACGGCATGGCGTCACACTGTCTCGCGCCTGTCGTTGCGGCTCATGGGGTAGTGACGCAAGAACGATGCCACGCCCAAAGGAGCTTTTTTTCGATGGGGTTGTATACAAACTACACGGTGGAGGGGGAGACAGGGCCGCGATTCGTAAAGAATCCAGCCAGAATGGCCCCACAGCGTATCGGCACGGACCTTGCATCATCTCTCGTAGCGGCGCGAGGGCGCCACAACCCAGGAGGATACGACCATGCACGTCACAGAGACGACCAGCTTGTTCACCGATGCCTTGATTACGATGAATGCCGCCATGGAAGCGAACGAGGACAAACTGCCCTATTCGCTGTTTATGAAGGCCAGCCGGAAGCTCGATTTTCAGCTGACCGTCGGGGTGGCCGTCTATAAAGACAACCCTGACACGCCCCACGACTATTACACGGTGTGTTACCACGAAAACCGCATCGAGCTCGTGGCCCATGGCAAAGAAAAGGGTATCGATATTGCCTGGAAAGTCTCGGAGGATTATCTCCAGAGACTTCATGATGACCCGGAACGCTATATCAAAAATCCGGCCCTGCTCGACTGGGACTGGCTTAAGACCCGTCTCGGCGTTTAGGCCCGAGCCTTTGTAACCACGCTTTGAGCGACGATCAATGTGTCGCAAAAATCCCCTCCCCCGTGGTGACGCGGGGGAGGGGATTTTGAATTGCCAACATGTGCCGCCTTAAGCGGCGGGTAACGCACGACTAGTAGTCGAAGTTCTCGATATTATCCTTGGTGAAAACAAGCGGGTCACCCAGGATAATCTCCGATCCTTCGATTCGTGAGGTGGTGATGCGCCCCGTGTCGAATTCCGTGGCACCTTCGGTCAGTTCGCCTTTTACGGCAGCCACCGCGGCGTGTACCGTGAGGTAGCCGAGGTCGGGCACATTCCACAGCACGAATTTCTTCACCGTACCATCCAAGACATATTCCTTCATGTCATTGGGAGTGGCCAGGCCGGTGAGGTAGACCTTGTCCGCCGCATTGGCCTTGCGCAGCGCTTCGGCCGCACCGGGCAGGGCGACGGAGGTCAGCCCGAAGATCCCTTGCAGGTCCGGGTAGGCCTTCAGGCTGTCTGCGGTAAGCTGGGTGGCCATGGCCTGGTCTTCGCCGGGGGCCTTGGGCGTTTCGGAAAGGTTGGTCATCCCGGGATACTTCGTTTGACGGTAGGCCTCCATCAACTCCATCCATGTATTTTGATTGGCGGCCGTCAGAGTACCCGTGATGTTGATGAACTTTGCTTCGGCCCCGGCCCCTTCGGCCATGATATCCATCATGGTGTGAGCGATGGCTTCCGATGTAGTCTGATTCACAAAAAAGTCACGGGAGTCGGTGTGGGAGTCGGTGTCCCAGGTGATGACCTTGATGCCCCGCTTCCGGGCCTTGTTGAGCACATCGCTGATGGCGTCGGGGTCATTGGGGGCCACACAGATGGCGTCATACTGGCGCGTGATCCACGTGTCAATGAGCTGCACCTGCTTGGTGACATCCGCGTCGACGGGCCCGTCATAATCGACTTCCACCCCCAGCGCTTCGGCGGCTTCCTTCACACCCATCTCGGCGGCATTGAAGTAGCCGATACCGATAAGTTTCGGCATGACCCCAATCTTGAGGGTTTTCGTTTCCGAAGCCGATGCATTTTCGGTCGAATTGTCTGTCGCGGCACCGGAATCTTCGCTTCCACCACCACAGCCAACCAGTGCGAGGGCCATCGCCAGGCTGGCGACTCCCCATGAAAAAAAACGTCGTGTCATTTGCTCTCTCCTGCGCGTCGGGCCATCCACTCGTTGAATACGGCGGTGACAATAAGCAGCACCCCAACGATGATAACCACGTATTGTGAACGGACCCCACTCAGGTCCAAACCATATTTAAGGATACCGATGATCAACAGGCCAAGCAAGGTGCCCACCACCGACGCCTGCCCACCACTGATGCGCGTGCCACCAATGACCACGGCCGCGATGGCTTCCAGCTCCAGCCCCATGGCCGCATCGGCCCGGGCGGTGCCATAGACGGCGGTGTAAAACAACGACGCGAGGCCGCAGACACAGCCACAGGCAGTGTAGATGCCCAGGGTGAGTCCACGCACGGGGATCGCTCCATAGAGGGCGGCCACCGGGTTCTCACCGAGGGCCAGGGTGTAGCGTCCCATCCAGGTGTTGCGTAGGATAATGCCGCCAATGATCATGGTGAGCAGCAGGGCTCCCAGGGCGATGGGAACGAATACCGGACTTCCGTTCAAGGTGAAGGAAAAAAGGTCGCCATTGCCGAGCAGCTTAAAGCCCGGTGGAAAATTACTGATGGCGTCGGCCTTGCTCAGGCCAAAGGCCACGCCCCGGAAGAGGGTCATGGTGGCCAGGGTAACCACGAGGGGTGGAATGCGAAACCAGCTGCTGACGCCACCATTCACCGCACCAGCCGCCGTGCCCGAAAGGATAGCCGCCGCACAGGCCGCCGCGATGGGCCATTGATAGTCGCGGTAAAGGACCCCGAGGATGATGCCGCACATGGCGACGATGGAGCCTACGGACAGGTCGATTCCCGCAGTCGCGATGATGAAAGTCATGGGCACTGCGAGCATGCCGGGGGCCACCCAGTAACGGCTGTAACTCAGCAGCGAATCCAGATTAAGGAAGTACTCCGTCGTTATGGAAAAACCCGCGAAGAGCAGGCACAGCACGCTGAAGAGGATAAATTCTCGGTTATTGAGGAGACGTTGTATCATGCGCCCGCCCCCCGCAGTCGTTGTACCAGGGCATCGACAACGACGGCCGCCAGAATGAGTCCCCCGACAAAGATGTTTTGCCAATAGGAGCTGGCCTCCAGCAAGACCAGGCTGTTGTAGAGCAAAGCAACCAGCAACGCGCCGAGGAGGGTGCCCAGGGCAGAGCCCCGTCCTCCGAGGATATTCGTGCCGCCGATAACGCACGCCGCAATGGCCTGCAGTTCAATCCCGACCCCGGTGTTGGCCTGGACTTTGCCATAGTAGGCCGCATTCAACACGGCGCAGAGGCCCACCAGGGCCCCCGAGCAGCCAAAGACAAAGAGGGTCAATTTCGTTTTCGACAAACCGATCAGGCGCGCGGCACTTTCCGAATTGCCCAGGGCCAGTACCTGGCGTCCCAAAAGGGTATAGCGCACGAGCACGTGGGTGAGGGCCGTGACGAAGACCACGTAATAGCATACCTTCGGAATACCCAGCCAGGCGCCGTCTGCCAGGGCCCGGTAACCATCGGGTAGAAACATGATTTCTTTGCCGTCCATGACGATACGCATTACCCCGCGGTAGATGCTCAGGCCCGCCAGGGTAACGATAATCGGGTGGATACGGGCCACGAGCGAAAGACCGCCATTGGCCAGACTGAAACTGATGCCCATGGCCATAGCCAGGGCGAGACAGACCGGGGCGGGCATGCCCGCCTTTACCGCCAGCGCAGCAAAGGCACCCACGAGCCCCATCATGGAGCCTACCGAAATGTCGATGCCTCCCGCGCAAATGATGAGCATTGCGCCCTGGGCCATGATCGCCGGGATGGCGGCGTTCTTCAGAATGTCGAGGAAGTTGCCTGTATTGGCGAAGGTATCCGGCGTGGTGATGGACATGTAGCCGCCGAGGAGGGCGATAAACACGATGAGACCCAGTTCCCGCATCTGGAGGGCCCGGGCAATTCCCCGTTTCAGGGGACTGATCGCCGCGGCCGCTTTTTCCGTACTCCGGGGAACGGCCGCCGCCGCAATGGTGGCTTCGTCATCGGATTGGGGGTCAAACTCGCCCGTCACCTGGCCTTCTGACAGCGTAACCACCCGGTCGCTCATGGCCATGACTTCGGGCAGTTCAGAGCTTATGAGGATAATGGCCGTGCCGGTTTCGGCCAGATCGCAAATCAATTTGTGGATTTCCGCCTTGGCACCCACATCGACGCCCCGGGTCGGCTCGTCGAGGATGAGCACCTTCGGCTCCGTGGCGGCCCAACGGCCGAAGATGACCTTTTGCTGGTTGCCACCGCTCAGGGTGCCGATAGGCTGCTCCATGGAAGCGGCCTTCACGTTCATTTCCGTGATGATCTTGTCCGCCAGGGCGTGCTCTTTGCGACTTCCGATGACCGTGGCCGTGCTCAGCTTGGGCAAGAGGGTGACACTCGCATTGCTGCGGAGGGCATGCTCGCGAAAGACGGCCTGTACCAGCCGGTCCTCGGGGAGATAGGCCAATCCCTGCGCCACGGCCTTGCGGGGGGACTGCATCTTCAGCGGTACACCGTCGATGCATACCCGGCCTTTTGCAGGCTTCTGAATACCGAAGAGGGCCTGGGCGAATTCACTGCGCCCCGCCCCCACAAAGCCATAGAGGCCCACAATTTCGCCCGCGCGAACCTGAAAAGAGATGTCCGAAAAACTGCCATCCTTCGCCGTGATGCCGTCGATATCCACCCGCACGTCGCCGATAGGCACGGTGCGCTTGGCGTTGGTCGTGGCCATTTCGCGCCCGACCATGGTGGAGACGATGGTGTCCATCGTGAGGTCGGCTTTTTTTCGCGTTTCGATGGTGGCCCCATCCCGCATGATGGTGACCCGGTCACAGAGCGTGAGGATTTCATCGAGCCGGTGGCTGACGTAAACAATGCCCACGCCCGCCGCCTTCAATCGCTCGATCTGTGAAAAGAGATTTTCAATTTCTTTCACCGTCAGTGAGGCCGTGGGTTCATCAAGAAACAAGACCTTGGGCGCTGTCGACACCGCGGCCGCGATCTCGGCCATGGTGCGTCGGGCAACCGTCAGGCTGCCGGCGTCCTGGGTGACATTGAACTGTTCCCCCAGATCGGCCACGAGCCCTTCCGCGGTGGCGTTGGTCTTGCGCCAATTGATGAGGCCTCCGGGACCCCGCTCGAGGCCCCGCCCCAGGAGCATATTCTCGGCGATGCTCAACTGGGCGAAGAGGTCGGCTTCCTGGTGCACCACCATGACCCCCGCATCGGCGGCCTGTCGGGTGTTGGAAAAGGAAACAGTCTCCCCTTCCAGCAGGATAATGCCACTGTCGGGCGGGAAAAGGCCGGTGGCAATATTAATGAGCGTGCTTTTTCCGGCACCGTTTTCGCCCACCAGTCCAAGGACTTCACCGGCACGGACGTGGAGCCGTGCCTCGCGCAGGGCGACGACGCCACCAAAGCATTTGTCGATGGAAGTGAGTTGTAGGAGGGTTTGAGACATAGGGGAGAATCATACCCTTCACCGAGAAACGGGTCAAGCAGTTGACGGTTGACAGTTGACAGTGGACGGTTGACAGAGCCTGGCTTACGAAGAATCACCCATCACCCATCAACTATCAACTATCAACTATCAACTATCAACTATCAACTATCAACTGTAGCCGTCTACCGTTTCCTGAGGCGAAGACTGACGGCTGCCATTCCCAGTGCGGCGAGTGCGGAAAGGGTGAAAGGGACGGAAAAAGACAGGTGATCCGCCAGCCAACCCGCGAGGAGGGGGCTGAGCATCAGGGGGGCACTGAGAGAATGCATGAACGCGAAGTAGGTCGGACGGAGTTTTGCCGGTGGAAGGACGAGCATATACAGCGCACCCGCGATATCGATTCCCTGCCGCGCCGCCGTAAGACAGGCAAAGACAGCCAACACGACCCAGTGAAAGTGGGGCGCAAGGATTTGCGACACGGGGTGTGCCGCTGGGAGAAAGGCCAACGCCGCGATAAAGATACACGGAACCACCGCCAGTAGGGCGGCCAGGGTAAAGAGCGGGATTTCGCCGAGCTTCTGGGCGATGCGTCCCCAGACAATGCTGACCACCCCCCCGGTAATGGCGATGCCTGCGGCGAAAAGCCCGGTGGCCTGCAAGGGCGTGTCGAATCGCGCCATGGCAAAGGGGACAAGGAGGGTCTGGCTCATATAGGCGATGGCCAGACACAGGCGGAAGTAGAAATAGTTTCGGAAATCGTGGTCTTTCCGGAATACGTCGAGTCCGCCGCGGAGGAATTCGACGAAGGACTTCCGTTCCGTTTCCACCGCTTCGATGGGCTCGTGGGACGCCATGAAACAGGCGTAGGCCACAAAGTTGATGAGGCCTCCGGCCGTAAAGAGCACGACGTAATTGTAGGGAAAAATAAGGCCGCTGCGATCGCTGAGCACCCACAGGGTAATCAGCCCGGCGAGCCCCCCGAGGATGCCCCCCAGTGTGCGACGCCAGGTCATGAGCATGGGGCGTCGTTCCACAGGGATGGACTTCGCCACGATGTCCATGAAAGGAATGACGCAAATGCCTCCACCCGTGGCAAAGACGATGGTGCCCAACAGGAGGACCGTATAGAGCACATAGGGCATATCGGCCAGAAGCCAGAGGGACAGGGTCATTGCGGCCAGGGCGCAGCAGCGCAGGATGACCGACGCACGATAGACCGGCATTTTTCGCGGACGATGCTCAATGCGGCTGCCCACGATGAGTTGGGGCCAGAGCCAGCAGGAGGTCGCCATGGCCGTCACCAGTCCCACCAGGAGATTGGAGCCCGTCAGGGTGAAGGTGAGGCCCGCCATGACGGTCTCAAAACTGAAGAAGGCCGATCCCATGGAGACAATGGCCCCATTGCCCACACACAACCAGAAGTTGCGTGTCGCGTAGCCTTCCGGGTTGGCCGGGTATTTCGGTGAGTCCGCCGCCGTCACAGCATCCCCACAATATGGTCCCGCACTTCGTAGAGGGAGTCATAGACGGCATGGGGCTGGAGGGCTTCCAGCTGCTCCCGCGTCTCATAGCCCGTGGTGACGGCCAACGTGGTCACGCCCGCGGCCAATCCCGCCAGCACGTCAAAGTGCATGTCACCCACAAAGACCGTTTCTTTCGGCGTCACACCGAGTATTTCCATGGCCTTCTGCACGGCCTCCGGGTCGGGCTTGTGTTTGGTGACTTCCAGCGGGCCGATACGGGCGTCCATATAATGCAGCGCACCCAGATGTTCCAACAGCATCTCCGCCGCTTCCCGTTTCTTCGACGTGGCAAAGCCCATGCGCAAGCCCCGCTCCGCAAAGGTTGCCAGCGCTTCCTCGGCACCGGGCAGGAGAAAGGTCTTTGGTGCGCTGTGCTCTGTGTAGTGTCCCCGATAAATGCGGATACATTCATCCACATCGTGGTCCGTCATCATGGGGAGTTGTTTCCGCAGCGGATAGCCGATGGTGTCGACGATCAATTGACGATCAGGCCGGGGTTCACCGAGGGTGTCAAAGGTGTAGAACCAGGAATCGACAATGGCATCCGTGGAGTCCATCAGGGTGCCATCGAGATCAAAAAGTACAGCGCGAATCATGGGGGGCTTTCAGTTGACGGTTTACAGTGGATAGTGGACAGCGAAGATTTGGATTCAGATTAAGACGATTTGGGGATGAATCGAGTGTTCAGGAAGATTTTCTCGTAGTCTTGATGATAGAAGTCAGGAGTTTAAGTAGTTGCTTGATGTCGTCGGATAAAGAATAGAAACCTGTGTCATCTATGAATCCCGATTGGTGAAGGAGTTCAATCCAATACTCACTCTCGTTGGCCTCTTTCAAGGCAATGGCAAGTTTGTGGATGAAGTCTGCGCGACTTTCGGCCTGTTCGGCCTCACGAACCAATGCCCCGATGGCCGTACCCGAACGAAGTAGTTGTTTGCTCAGAACGAATTCTTTCTGTTCAGTGGAAAGATATTGGTAGAGTTTGACGATTCTTAAGGCAAAGGAAAACGACTTTGCCCGCAGTGGCCCCTCTTGTCGCATGTGCAAATTCCCCAATGGCTGAAAGGCTTTTCGGAAGACGTTTCACAACTATCCATTTTCAACTGTCTACTGTCAACTGTCAATTAGCCCAAGTTTTTCCGGAACCGTAGCGTCGCCAAGGTCAAGACAAAGATACCCATGCCCGCGAGGATGGCCCCGTTCATCCACAGATCGTCGAAACCCGTATCGCGGAGAATAATCCCCCGAAGAATCTGAATGAAATAGGTGGCGGGTACGGCCTGTCCGATGAGGTAGATGATGTGGGGCATGGAGTCCTGAGGGAAGATAAAGCCCGACAACAACACCGAGGGCAGAATGATGAAGAAAGAAAACTGAAGGGCCTGGATCTGATTCTCCGCAAAGGTGGAGACCAGGAGTCCCAGGGCCAGGGCGGTGAAGAGAAAGATGAGCGTGAAGCCCCCAAGGAGAAGCACGTTTCCCGCGATGGGTACTTGAAAAAGAAAACGCATGAGCAACAACACGGAGATGGTCTCGAAGATACCGACAAGCCCAAAGGGCAGGAGCTTACCGAGGATGAGTCCAAGCCGGGAAACAGGGGTGACCATGAGCTGTTCCAGGGTGCCCGTCTCTTTCTCGCGGACGATGGCGAAGGCGGTAAGCAGCATGGTGATCATCTGCAGAATCACGCCCACGAGACCGGGGACCATGAAATTGGCTGTGCGCATGTCGGGATTGAAGAGCACCCGAGGCTGGGCGGAGATGGGTGGGTCCGTGCTGCCGAGCTGGTTGGTGGCCAAGAGGGTAATGGATTTCTGCAGCGCGATGGCATTACTCACATTGAGGGCCTGCATGGCCACGGTCGAGTCACTGCCGTCAATAAGCACCTGAATTTCCGTATGCTCCCCCGTCAGCAAATGGTCGCTGTAGTCGCGGGGGATTTTCAGGCCGATTTTGGCATCGCCCCGCACGATGGCCGAGATGACTTCGTCGTCACTTCGAACTTCCTGCACGATGTGGAAGTAGCCTGAGTTTTCGAAGCTGTCAATGAGCGCCCGGCTTTCCGCCCGTCCATCGAGGTTGTAGACATAGGTGGGGATGTTCTTCACGTCCATGTCGATGGCGTACCCGAATACGGTGAGCTGAACCGCCGGCACCAGGAGCATGAGGAAGAGGGTGCGGGGGTCGCGGAAGATGTGGCGCGACTCCTTGTACATGATGGCGACCAGTCCCTTAAACATGGCTGCGCTCCAGGGCCCGCTGTCGCGTGAGGGTCACAAAGACATCCTCCAGCGTCGCCGGAATGGGCTGCACGGCTGACTCGCCGAATTCGCCCGTCACCAAATCCTCTTGCAGACGGCGTTGCGAGCCTTCTTCCGCCAGGACGTGGAGGGCATCGCCAAAAATGGTGGCGTCCCGTACATAGGGCATGGTGTTGAGGTGGCGCATGGCGAGGGCCACGCGGGGCACGCGCACTTCATAGCGCGCCGTGCCATCGGGGGTCACCTCGGGCAGGTCTTTGAGTTCGTTGGGCGTGCCGCAGGTGATGAGTTTGGCGTAATAGATATAGCCCAGATGGCTGCACCGCTCCGCTTCATCCATGTAGTGGGTGGTGACGAAAAAGGTCACGCCCTGGGCGGAAAGGTCAAAGAGGAGGTTCCACAGGTCGCGCCGGGCCACGGGGTCGATACCCGCCGTGGGCTCATCAAGGAACATGAGCTTGGGGCGGTGCACCAGCGCGCAGGCCAGGGCCAGCCGTTGCTTCCAGCCTCCGGAAAGATTTTGTGCCAGTCGCTTGCGAAAGTCGCCAATACCGACGATGTCGATGACTTCTTCGATGCGGTCCTTACGTTCCCGTCGGGGGATGCCATAGATGCCCGCATAAAAACGCAGGTTCTCCATGACCGTCAGGTCGGCGTAGAGGCTGAATTG
>JAUIMA010000194.1 GCA_030432675.1 Candidatus Hydrogenedentota bacterium
TGCATAGAGGGGAGAAACGTCTTTCGCGGAAATTATCGCGTTGTCGGTAACATCACAGAACATGGCGATCTTATGACGCTCGGCGTCTGACAAGGAATAGGGGCCCGTACGGCATACAATTACGTTGGGCTGGATACCGATATCACGGAGTGAGCGCACGCTGTGTTGGGTGGGCTTTGTTTTCAGCTCGCCGGCCGCTTCGATGAAGGGGACCAGGGTTACGTGTACGAAGCAGCAATTGGGCGGACCAACGTCCAATCGAAATTGGCGCAGGGCCTCCAGGAAAGGGAGGCTTTCAATATCACCCACGGTGCCGCCGATCTCGACGATAACGATATCGATGGGCGTTTCCGAATCGGTGGTCACCTGGCGAATGCGAGACTTAATCTCGTCCGTAATGTGGGGAATAACCTGTACCGTCTTGCCAAGGTACTCACCACGACGCTCTTTCTGAATCACCGCGTTGTAGATACCGCTGGTGACGTTGCTCTTTTGGGAGAGCTTGCAGGTGGTAAAGCGTTCGTAGTGGCCAAGGTCCAGATCCGTCTCCGCACCATCATCGGTAACAAAGACCTCTCCATGCTCAAAAGGATTCATGGTGCCCGGATCGACATTGATATAGGGGTCCAGTTTCATCATGGCAATCTTGAGGCCACGGGCTTCCAGGAGCAGACCGAGACCAGCGGCCAGAATGCCTTTACCTACGGACGAAACCACCCCACCTGTCACAAATACATACCGAGTCATACGTTATCCTTTTGCAGCGCGATGCTGTAACAATTCTTCTACTACTTTAAGATCGGCAGGTACATCGACGCCGATCGCGGTATATTGAGTCGTAACTACTGCAATCCGGAATCCATGTTCCAAGACGCGTAATTGCTCGAGTCTTTCGGCCTGCTCCAGCGGTGTGGGCGCAAGCGCGCTGAATGCCAGTAGAAATTCCCGGCGGTAGACATAGAGTCCAATATGTTGCCAATAGGTCCCTGCAGGCATGCCGCCGTCCCGGTAGCATGGGATGGGCAGTCGGGAGAAATAGAGGGCATTCCCATCGGTGCCACAGACCACCTTCACCACATTCCTGTCCTGAATGCTCTCCGGTGATTCCAGAGAGCGACGCGCCGTGGACATGACCGCATCGGAGTCGGCCAGCAAAGGGCGAATCGTGGCGTCTATGGTCTCCGGGTCGATGACGGGCTCATCGCCCTGGATATTGACGATGAGTTCCGCATCCAGGGTGCGCGCCACCTCGGCGATGCGATCAGAACCCGTCGCATGTCCTGGATCGGTCAGCACGACCTCCACGGGATAGGGGGCCAGGGCCTCCACAACGGACTGATCGTCGGTCGCGACGATAACCCGGTCCACCAATTGGGCGCGATTGACCTGTTGCCAGGTGTGGTAGACCAAAGGATGTCCCATGAGTGGTGCGATGACTTTTCCCGGGAACCGGGTAGAGGCAAGTCGGGCGGGAATCACAGCGATAACGCGTGGTTTATCACTTTCCGCCATAGGTGAACCCGTCCCTGAGATACATGCAATGCGCCAACATTTAGGTGAGAAATCGTAATGAGGGAGGCTGGGGGAACCCGTATCCCTAACGGGATCGTAAGATAACACAGGACGGGTTTCATTTTCAATCGATTTGCCCGCTGGAAAGTGGGTTCAGAATTCGTTATAGTAGTTTTAGCACGTGTGACCGCTAGCTGGAAAAGCAACCCAATCTATCAAGGCCATGATGTACACCATTCCTCAATTGCGACCCCACCGGCCCCTATTTTTACTGGCTATCCTTGGCGGGCTCCTGCCGTCGCTGGTCAGGGCCGACGATTTCAACAATCGGGTCAAACCTATCTTGTCCCAGCACTGTTTTACCTGCCACGGCCCAGACGCCAAGCAGCGTAAAGGCGATCTCCGGCTGGACCTTTCCCCCCACGATGGCGCGATGACGCCGGAGCGATTTACAGAAGTCTTCGGAGACGGCCATAAGAGCAGTCTGATTTACCAGCGTATTGCGAC
Source organism: Candidatus Hydrogenedentota bacterium (assembly GCA_030432675.1). Classification (GTDB taxonomy): domain Bacteria; phylum Hydrogenedentota; class Hydrogenedentia; order Hydrogenedentales; family JAEUWI01; genus JAEUWI01. Next base: position 2,020 of record JAUIMA010000194.1, read on the forward strand.
ACACGATGTTGATGATCGTATGCCGCCGGCGGAAAAGCCGGGACTTTCCGATAGTGAGATCGCCACACTGGCCGCTTGGCTCGATGACGGGGCACCCTATGAGAAGCATTGGGCTTTCGTGCCTCCCGCATGGCCGGACATTCCACAGGTGGAGCTGAATGCCTGGGTAAAAAATGACATTGATCGTTTTATCGTGCGACGTCTTGAAGTTGAGGGGATCAAGCCTGCGCCCCTTGCCAGCCCGGAGACCCGGCTACGACGGGTTTATCTTGATCTGGTGGGGCTCTTGCCGCCCTCAGTTGCCATCGAAGCCTTTACCGCCGATCCCAGTGATGCGCTGTATGCCCGAATAGTCGATGAGCTATTGGCTTCGCCCCATTTCGGCGAACGGTGGGGACGGCATTGGCTCGATGCGGCCCGCTACGCAGATTCGAATGGATACAGTATTGATGGGCCCCGGGAGATCTGGCCCTACCGGGATTGGGTAATTGATGCGGTCAATGCCGACAAACCCTTCGACGATTTCGTGGTAGAGCAATTGGCGGGCGACCTTCTACCGGAGGCGACCCGCGCCCAGCGGGTGGCTACAGGCTTTCATCGCAACACCATGATTAACCAGGAAGGCGGGATCGATAAAGAGGAGTTCCGCATTGAAGGGGTCGTGGACCGGGTGAACACGACTGGCGCCGTCTTCCTGGGGCTCACCTTGGGATGCGCCAAGTGCCACGACCACAAGTATGATCCGGTTTATCAGGATGAGTACTACAAGCTCTTTGCCTTCTATAACAATGATGATGAAATCGATTTGGACCTGCCTTCCGAAGAGCAGGCCTCCCGCATCGCGGTCCTGAAAAAGGAAATCGCCGGCATAACACCCGAGCGGGATGTCTATCGGGCCGAGGCAATCCAGGGAAAACTGGAGGCGTGGCTCGCCGCTCAGCCCGAAGAAGTGGTCAAAAACTGGGGACTCAAGGAGCAAGCCGCTCAACGAATGGCCCGCACCGAGTGGACGGACGAGCAGGAGCGCCTCATTCAGAAGCGCTTCCTCCAGCTGGATGAGACCTACCGTGAATTTGAGGCCAGGATTCAGGCAATTCGGGGGAAGCTCCCCAACGTGCCGCAGACAATGGTGCTGCGAAAGCGAAGTGAAGCACGTGAATCTCACCTCTTCGAACAGGGCGATTTTACCCGACTTGGGGAAAAAGTACTTCCTGGGACGCCCGCGGTGTTGCACGCCTATGATGGGCCAGAATTTGGAAATCGTCTCGACTTGGCCCGGTGGATCGTAGACCGGGAGAACCCCTTGACGGCCCGGGTCACCGTAAATCGCTATTGGCAACACCTTTTCGGTCGGGGATTGGTGGAAACGGAGAACGACTTCGGCTACCAGGGAGCGCTGCCCAGCCACCCAGACCTGTTGGATTATCTTGCCAATCAGTTCATAGCCCGGGGATGGTCTACAAAGCAGGCGGTCCGTGAAATGGTCCTTTCAGCCACCTACCAGCAATCGTCTCATCATCGGGATGACTTGGACGTGGTGGACCCCCGCAACTACCTGCTGGCCCGGCAGAATCGGGTCCGCCTTGATGCCGAAATTATTCGTGATGTGACCTTGGCAGCTTCAGGTAAGTTAAATGCCACCATCGGCGGACCCGGTGTCTATCCGCCACAGCCCGATGGGGTTATGAAGTTGGGACAACGGAATCGCCCCTGGGATGCGAGTCAGGGGGGCGACCGCTTTCGTCGGGGCATGTACACCTTTTACTGGCGGGCTACGCCTCACCCGGCGCTGGCCGTCTTTGATGCGCCCGACGCCATGGTCGCTTGTACCCGCCGGAGTCGTTCTAACACGCCGCTCCAGGCCCTGACACTGCTCAATGATGCGGCGTTTGTCGAGCAGGCCCAGGCTTTCGGCACGCGCCTCGCCGAAGCGCCCATGGAAACCGATGATGACCGGATCCGCTATGCGATTCAACTGAGTTTGAACCGGACTCCGAGTGACCACGAGATGACTATTCTGCGGGAACTCATCGCCGATGCCCGGAAACAGGGCGGGAGTGGGGGCGCCGCGGAGTGGGTTCATGTGGCCCGAACACTGTTTAATCTGGATGAATTTATCACCCGCGAGTGAGCGGAGGAATGGTCATGCGCAGTACATCCTATCAACAGGCCCTGCAGGGCATTACCCGACGTCATTTCTTTAAACAATGTGGTATCGGGTTGGGCTCAATGGCCTTAAGCTCACTCCTGACGGATCAGGCCGCAGCCGGGAGCATAAGCCACGACATGGGCTTATATAATGGGCAGGGGCAACTTCCCGCAAAGGCCAAACGGGTAATCTTCATGTTCATGGCCGGTGGTCCCAGTCAGTTGGAACTCTTCGACTATAAACCCGCCCTCCAGAAGTACAACGGACAGCCCATTCCCCAGTCTTACATTGAGGGAAAACGCTTCGCGTTTATGGACTCCTTCGGTAACGATGGGCCCCCCAAACTACTGGGTACGGTACGCGACTTTAAACAACATGGTAACTCTGGTGCCTGGGTGTCTGAATGCCTTCCCCACACGGCCGGCATTGTAGACGATATTTCTTTCTTGAAAACCGTGGCCACCGAGGTGCCCAACCACGCACCTGCGAAAATCTTCATGAATACGGGATCCGGTCAATTTGGTCGGCCGAGCATGGGGGCATGGGTCAATTATGGCATCGGTAGCGAGTCTCAAAACCTACCCGGATTTGTTGTGCTTCAATCGGGGCCCCGCGGCCCCCGAGGGGGGCAGCCCAATTGGGGGAGTGGCTTCTTGCCCGCCGCCCATCAGGGCGTTCCATTTCGTTCCACCGGGGACCCCATACTCAATTTGAGCACGCCGGAGACGGTGACAGACGCCAGCCAACGACGGGTCATTGATGCGGTCAATGAGCTCAATCGCGCCCGCCTTGACGTGACCGGCGATGGAGAAATAGCGGCTCGAATAAGCTCCTATGAAATGGCCTACCGCATGCAGAGCAGTGCCCCTGAGCTCATGGATCTTTCGAAGGAGAGCCAAAGCACCCTGGACCTCTATGGGGCCAAGGTGGGGGAGCCATCCTATGCCATGAACTGCCTCCTCGCCCGTCGATTGGTCGAACGGGGCGTGCGCTTCATCCAGCTCTACCATACGAATTGGGACCACCATGGCGGGAATTCGGAAAACCTCTCCAACAGCCTCGACGAAGTCTGCCACGACGTGGATCAAGGCTCGGCGGCGTTGGTGAAAGACCTTAAACAGCGTGGGCTTCTCGAGGACACCCTGGTCATCTGGGGCGGTGAGTTTGGCCGCACACCCATGGGCGAAATTCGCGATACGGTGGGAAGAAACCATCATATTGAGTGCTCGACGATGTGGATGGCGGGCGGCGGTGTGAAAGCGGGCTACACCCTTGGTGAAACCGACGAACTGGGCTTCAGTCCGGTAGATAAGCCGGTCCATGTCCATGATCTACAGGCTACCATTCTCCATCAATTGGGAATCGATCATGAAAAATTGACCTACCGATTCCAAGGACGGGACTTCCGGCTGACCGACGTAGCCGGCCATGTGCAACATGATTTACTCGTATAGGGAAGGGGCCTGTTTCCATGCCTGTCAGTATTCAGATCCAAATTACAGCCTGTGTCACAAAGATCGTAGCGGCAGAGCCCGCGTCGGTGCTGGACGTGGGCTGTGGATTTGGTAAGTGGGGCTATCTTTGCCGCGAATATCTTGATGCCTTTAACGGACGCTGGCGACCGGAAGATTGGACGACCCGCATTGACGGGATTGAGTTTTTCGAACCCTATATCCTCGATCACCAGCGGGCGCTATACAGCAACATTACCATCGGGGATATCCGTGACCTCTGCAAGACCTGTGATGAATATGATGTCATTATCGCAGGCGATGTCATTGAGCACATGCACAAAGATGAGGCGGAGGAAGTTGTTGAAACCCTGTACGCGAAAGCGCGAAAGTTGCTTATTGTCAATATCCCGTTGGGAAAAGGCTGGGACCATCCGGCCCAATATGGAAACCCTGCCGAGCTTCATCGCAGCGAATGGTACAAAGAAGACTTTGACGGCTACGCCATTGAGAGTGAAACCTATCGACTGCCCGCCGGAATCGACTACGGCTCCTTTTATTGTGCGAAGGATATGGAGCCTGATGTCCGCGTGGCTGGCTTTGGTAATGCGGCGCTATTCTATGGAAAACAAGGGGATACAACCAATGCCCTGCGTTATCTGGAACGGGCCCAACGGGTTGAGGCCCAACCGCTGGAGTCTACCTTATTGCTTGTAGACACCATGATCCAGTTGGGAAAAGTCGAAATGGCGCAGGAACGACTTCAATGGGCCATTGGCAAGCTACCCGAAAACGGGATGTTGCGGGTCTTCCTGGCGAAGCTGTTGCACGCGCGAGGACAGAAGGACGAAGCGGTGCGTGCCCTCCAGGAAGCCGCCGCGCTGGACAATCTGGACGCGGACATCCAGCAAGAGATCGATGGGATAATGGCGGCGTGGGGCTTGGCCTGATCAGGCCTTGTTCTGGACGATTTCTTTAACCAGATCTTTTCGGACGGAATAAGATCGCTTGCCATACTGGATAAAGTAGTAGGGGTCTTTATCCTCGATTTTATCGGCAGGCTGGGTCAGGCCACTGTGAAACTGGATCACGTAGGGGTAACCGCCACCCAAAGGTTGGCCGGGGCCGGGCCGTTTAGGAGCGTTCTTGGTCTCCGAATCCGCGGAACTGCTACGGGTAGACCGTGAAGCCGTCATCTTGGGGAACCGGGCGCGAGAAGGCGTGCTCGTGTCGCCAGCATACTGCTTCACACGCACTACATACTCCCGGGTTTCTTTGAATGGGGGGACACCGCCGTGCTTTTTTACATTGCCCGGGCCTGCGTTATAGGCGGCCAATGCGAGCGTGGTGTCGTTGTCGAAGAGTTCCAGCATTTTGGCGAGATATTGGGTGCCTCCGGCGATATTCTGCGCCGGATCGAAGATATCCGAGACCCCCATATCGCCCGCAGTACCTGGCATGAGCTGCATCAGCCCGCAGGCCCCCGCACTGGAACGGGCATTGGGGTTCCAATTGCTCTCGGCACGGATAACGGCGTAAACCAACGTGTCATCCACGCCGTAGAGTTTTGAATAGTGGGAAACCAGCTTGGAGTAATCATTGGAGCTATACGCGCTGGATTTCCGGGCCTTACGATACTCTGGAAGAATGATGATGGGGTCAAACTTGAGGCGATCCTCTCGAAAATCCGGGTGTTTCTTATATTTCGAGATTCGATTTGTAAGGGTGGGGGTGACTGAACTACTCTTGAAGCGTAGCATGCCCAATTCGCTGCGCCGTTTGGTGGCCGAATTGCGCCGATTAACCATGTGGGACTTGCCAATGGTCTTCGGGGCGACTTCTTCCTCAGCCGTGGCTACCGGAGCACCCGCCAGCCCCGTAATGACGCCCGCTGCCACCAGTATCGTGGTGGAAAAACGGGATGTCCAACGACGATCACGAGTTGCCGGTTTTTTCAAGATTGCATACATCATCGTCAATAGTATACGTGTCCGTTTACGAAAGCACAAGGACGAATAACACCCAAACGGCCCGTGCTGCGATTTGCTCTTGCGTGACTACCGGTGCCAGTGATACGGTTGTGCCAACCTCCAAGGAAGCTCCCTGCCGATGGCCGAGTCAATCGAAGCCCAGATCATACAATATCTCGCCGAGACAAGAAAAACCGTGGCCACGGCGGAGTCCTGCAGCGGTGGGCTTATTGCCCATCGGCTCACCAATGTGCCCGGCTCGTCGGCCCCCTTTCTCGGAGGGCTCGTGGCCTATAGCAATGGCGTCAAAATGGCGCTCTTGTCGGTGGCTGAAGAGACCTTATCCGTCTACGGTGCCGTAAGTCAACAGACCGCCATTGCCATGGCCGAGGGGGCGCGGGCGCAATTCGGAACCGATTTCGCCGTCGCCGTGACGGGTATCGCGGGACCAGGCGGAGGCACGGAGGAGAAACCCGTCGGAATGGTCCACATGGCCGTTGCCCGTGCGGCAGCGACCGAAGCCTGTCAGTACCAGTTTGATGGTGACCGGGAATCGGTGAAACAACAAACATCAGAGGCCGCATTGGCCCTCTTATGGGAGAATATACGTAAATGAGTTCCGGCTTCGTTCATCTACATGTCCATTCCGATTACAGCGTGCTGGATGGTGCCTGTAAGACCAAAGAACTACTGGACCGCTGCGAGCAGTACGGCATGAACGCCTGTGCCCTGACTGACCACGGAAACCTCTTCGGTGCGGTCGAGTTTTATCAGATGGCGAAGTCCCGGGGTATTAAGCCAATTATCGGCTGTGAACTCTATGTGGCGCCGGGCGACCGGAAAGATACCAGCACGAAGTATCTGGGCTCCTTCAACAACCATTTCCTCCTGCTTTGTGAAAATGAGGCCGGGTATCACAATCTTTGTAAGTTGAGTTCCAAGGGCTACCTGGAAGGTTTTTACTATAAACCACGGGTGGACGATGAATTGCTTGCAAAGCATTCCGAGGGTCTCATCGCGACTACGTCCTGTTTGGCCGGGCGCGTTCCCCAGGCCATTATGCAGGACAACATGGACCTCGCGGTCTCTCAGTTGGAGCGCTATATCGAAATCTTCGGCAAGGACAATTACCTCGTCGAGCTCATGCATCACGGTATCGAAGAGCAGGAAAAAGTGAATCCGGTCCTTCAGCAACTCGCCGAAGACTACGGTCTCATGCTGGTGGCCACGAATGACTGTCACTATATCGACAAGAGCGACGCTGAAGCCCACGAGGCATTGCTCTGTGTGCAAACGGGCACGACGTTGGAAGATGAGAAACGGTTTAAGTTTCCCACCCAGGAGTTCCACTTCCGCACGGAAGCGGAAATGCGGGAGGTCTTCAAGGATTGTCCCGAGGCCGTGGACAACACCGTCAAGGTGGCGGAGCGCTGCAACCTTGATATACCGTTGGGCGAAAGTCTGATTCCTGCCTACCAGCCCGATGGCGGTTATGTCGACGGTGCCACCCCCTTGAGTTACCTGACTGAGTTGGTCATGAGTGGTGTAGAAATGCGCTACGGAACACCGCCCCCTCAAGAGTATGTGGAGCGGGCGGAATTTGAGCTCAATGTCATCGAGCGAATGAAGTTCGTCGACTATTTCCTGGTGGTGTGGGATCTCATTAACTTTGCCAACCAGGAAGGCATCCCCGTAGGTCCCGGTCGTGGTTCGGGTGCCGGCAGTATCGTGGCTTATGCGCTCAAGATCACCAATATCGATCCCATGCGCTACAACCTGCTCTTCGAACGTTTCTTGAATCCGGAACGGGTGTCCATGCCCGATTTCGACATCGATTTCTGCTACAACCGCCGCGAAGAAATGATTGCCTATTCATACGATAAGTATGGCCGGGAAAACGTAAGTCAGATTATTACCTTCGGGCGCATGCTGGCGAAAAACGTAGTCCGCAACGTGGGCCGTGTGCTGGGAATGAGCTACGGAGATGTGGACCGCATTGCCAAACTCATCCCCGATGAGTTGAAGATCAAGTTGCAGGATGCCGAAGACCGGGTCGAAGAGTTGCAACAACTCATCGAGCAGGATCCACAAATCCGAAAACTCTGGGGGCTGGCCAAACGCCTGGAGGGAACAATCGGAAACTGCGGTACCCACGCGGCGGGCGTGGTGATCTGCGACCACGACCTGACGGATCACGTGGCCCTCTATAAGGCCAGCAATTCGGAAACCGTTGCTACCCAGGTGGAGATGAAGTGCGTCGAGGAAGTGGGACTCCTGAAGATGGATTTCCTCGGACTCCGCACGCTGACGGTGGTGCACGAAGCCGTACGTCTCATCCGCGAAGGGCGTGGTGTCGACATCGATATCGACAATATTTCCTGCGATGACGATACAACTTACACCCTCTTGCGTTCCGGCCAGACCACCGGTGTGTTCCAGTTGGAAAGCTCCGGCATGCGCGATTTGGCCCGGCGTATCGGACTTCAGAGCCTGGAAGAAATGAGCGCCCTGGTGGCCCTGTTCCGGCCGGGTCCCATGCAGTTTATCGATACCTACATCGAGGGCAAGTACAATCCCGAGACGATTAAATATGACCACGAGCTGACCCGCACCATCCTGGAAGAGACCTACGGTATCGCGGTCTATCAAGAGCAGGTGATGCAGTTGGTGCAGGCCTGCGCTGGT
>JAUIMA010000195.1 GCA_030432675.1 Candidatus Hydrogenedentota bacterium
GGGATCTAACTTATCGAGCAGGTTCTCCGCACGTATCAATTCACCGTAAATCGCCGAGCGCAGGTGATTGAGATAGAGCCCGCCAAACTGACCGTGCCAGTAGGCGCAATTGCATTGGCCACGGTGCAGGTGCTTTTCGGCTTCCTGAAAGGCTTCCCGATCGGCGAAATGACGGAGGCGTTCGAGCCGTTTGCTCACCCGCAGCATTCGCTTCTGCATGGTATTCGCTTCGGGATATTTCGCCAGAAAATTACGCCAGAAACCTCCCTGCATGAAGGGCGCGCAACGGTCATTGAGTTCCGGGTGCTCGGCCAGGGCCGCTCGGGCACCCCGTAGTTCTCGCTGACGTTGAGTCGGAAGGGCCCATGCCATCATCTCCTGGTAGGAGGCGCAGGTGATATAGGTACGGCCCACGGGGTCCTGGGCGTCCAAATGGGCGCGATAGGTGACAGCGTGGAGCCATTCCTGGTTGTCCGTCAGGGCCTGAAAGAACTCCTCCAACCAGCCCTCCTCGTAGACACTTTCATAGGTAAAGGGCCAGGAGCCAAACTTTTCGCTGTCGTCGTGCACCACCACACAGCGGTCTCCCGCCTCCGTTGCCAGGGACTTCAGATAGTCGATGGACTCACTGACCGGACGGAAAGGAATAAGATAACGGAGTTTCTCCTGAATGGGAAACACCTTCACCGCCTCCCCTTCTTCTTCGGTCATATAATATCCATAAAGATCATCCGGGCGCAGGCCGGAGCAGAGGAAGTGGGCATCATCCAGCGCAGCGTACTCCACCCCGGACTGGGCAAGTACGCGGGCCATATGGGGTTCCCAAACCCGCTCGGTTAACCACATACCCCGCGGCCGTACTCCCAGGTGGGTCTCACAGAATTGTTGCATGCGTACTATCTGAGCCCGGGCATCGCGCTCGGGTATGGCGCAGAGGAGGGGCTCATAGTAACCACCTCCCATAATCTCGATTTGGCCCGCCTGGGCCCGTTGCGCAAGGCGCGTCACAAACTCCGGGCGATGGAGGAGGAACCAATCCCAGAGCGGTCCCGTATAGTGTAGCGTGACTTGAACCGCAGGAAAGCGCTCCAAGACGTCCAAGAAAGGCTTGTAAGAGCGCTCGTAGGCCTCTTCGAACACAAAATCGAAGTTGCCGACAGGTTGGTGACCATGACACCCCATAATGAGGTTAATGTGTTTCATAATGCTGGACAACCTCTCTGGTCTTAAAACCGCAGGTGCCTTTGCCCATCACGGGTTGCCCGATGGTCTGCCCCCAACACGACGCACCACTAGTTACTTCGCTGATTGATGATACCGAGAATTCGGTTGTTGAATTCCTCGGCGGGATTCATGCCCAATTCTTTAAGGCGATGATTCAGCGCAGCCACTTCGATAATGATGGCAATGTTGCGGCCCGGGCGCACGGGGATACGCAAATGGGGTATCCGTACCCCCAGAATATCCAAATGTTCTTCCACCAGTCCCGTGCGATCATACACTTTCTTCTGATCCCATTCTTCCAGCTCAACGACCAGACCGATCCGTTTGGTATTGCGTACGCAACCCACACCAAATACGGCTTTTACGTCGATGATGCCCACCCCTCGTATTTCCATATGATGCTCGATGACCGGGTTGGTAGCGGCATACAGGTTGTCTTCCCGAAGCTTTTTCAAGGCGACCACGTCATCAGCAATGAGACGGTGTCCACGTTCGATCAGCTCCAGGGCGGTTTCGCTCTTACCAACACCAGGCGTCCCCACAATAAGGCAGCCCACCCCGTAACAATCCACGGCCGTTCCGTGGATTACCGTTTCGGGGGAAAACTCTTCCGCCAGAAAAAGGATGATCCGGCTGATCACCTCGTCGGTGGAACGGGAAGTGCGCAAAACCGGCACACCCCGATGGTTACAGAGATCCAGGAATACGTTTTGTGGTGAGAGATTCCGGGATAGTACGAAAATGGGAATCTCAAAGGAAAACATGGCGGTCAGGCGCCGCTCCAAGAGCGCCGGGGGCAACTTCTCCATGTAATGGATTTCGGTATTGCCGAGGAGTTGTACCCGGTCATTGGCGAAATACTCCAGATAACCGCTCAGGGCAAGTCCCGGTCGATTAATGTCGGAGGTAAATACCGGTCGGCCAATACCTTGGAAACCGGCGATGACCTCGATGTCGAGATCATCGGTCATGCGATCCAAGAGCCGGGCCACGGGGATACTGCGCTTCCGGTTTACAGGGAGGTCCTGGGTGTCCATGAATACCCTCGTGGGATGAGCGTGGGGCCGGGGGGGAAGGAAAAGCAGAACGGCGGACCAGCGCGGGGCGTGGTCCGCCGTAAATTCAATGACTAAAACTTGGGTTCAATGAGCCCAAAGGTACCGTCTTCACGGGAATACAAAACGTTGACTTCCGATGTGTCGGCGTTGGAGAAAACGAGGAAGGGCTGATCTTCGACCAGTTCCAACTGCATCGTGGCTTCTTCCACACTCATGGGCTTCATCGAGAGCTTTTCGCGATGTACTACGCGGTGGGCAATCGCCACGGCCGTATCGGCGGACTCGAGCGCCTCCTCCACGGCAGCTTCTGCTTCCGCCGCACTGTCCATCGAAATGATGGCGTGGTGGTAATCCCGTGCCTCCCGTGCCGTACGGGGCTGATGGCGATTGATGCGATCTTTGTATTTACGAGCCTGCTTCTCAATCTTCGCCAGTGCGGCATCCACCGACGCGTACATATCGGCGGATTCTTCTTTACTGTGGATACGCACGCCATTGGTGTGCAAATTGATTTCCGCGATGTGGCGATGCTTCTCCACGTCAAGGACGACATCCGCCTCGAAGGCGTTGTCAAAGTGAGATTCTACTTTTTCCAACCCAGTGTGGATATACGCTTTCAGAGCGTCGGTCATTTCCATGTGACGACCGGTTACCGTAATGTTCATAGTCGGGTTACCTCCATTGCTCTAAGACTAATGATAATGCGATCATAGCACCCACTACGAAAGGGTGTCAAAAGTATTTCTTTGACAGTAAAAAACATCAAAATGGTGCCATTGGGGCCCCTTTTTTCGCTTAGCGCCACTTCAATCCAGTCTGTTTTTGCGACCACGCAGGAAAATATTCCGGCCAGATGGGGACCGATAGGGGCCAAGGACTACCGGGTCCCAATATGAAAATTCTTGTAATTTAGTCAACAATTAACTATACTACCGGTTGTGGCTAGAGAGCGACTGCTACACACGTCCAACGTGTACGTGGAGGCAAGAAGATGGCAAAGCAGGCACAGCAAAAACAGGAACGGGTCATCGAGGCCGTGCGCAATGGTCTCGAAGGCGACGATGCGGTGGAATTCATCCGTCAGAGCGGTTTTGCCATGACGAGCGCCGGCATCGCCCGACATTTACGTAAACTGGGAGGGAGAGGAAACATCGTGGCCTTGATTGAAGCAGGACTGAGCAATCTGGAAATTCTGCAGCGTGTGTATGGGGACATTGACGCCGATTTGGAAGCGGCCCATACGCCGAGTCAACAGGACTTGTTCAGCGACAATCCGCCTGCGCCCAAAGTACCCGATAACCTCTTGCTCCACAAGGATCTCTTCGAGAGCACGAAAATCACGTTAAAGATCCCCAATGACCTCCATGAGGCGCTCCGGATGGCCGCTCGGGCCGAAGAGACAACCCAGTCTCAGCTTATCATCGATATCTTGACAAGCGCCCTTTCTCGCATGACCTTTGAAATGCCCCGTGACGAAGAGTAGGGGGGCAAGACGGTGGCTGACGTCCGTTCAAAGGACCTAAAGGACTGGTGAAACAGCGACCAGACACCACGTGTCGGGCAGAAATTTCCAGCGATGAGCCCCGTAGAAGACCACTCCGCCAATACATCGTCGACACGGCTCTAAAAAATAGTCCCTTAGGTCTTTTTGATTCTCCGTCGCCTACTGCAACAAGGTCATAAAGACCAGTAACTCCACCTCGATAATCAGGTGCACGAGACAGGCGACCAGCCAGTTTTTCCGAATGAGGCACCACAGGGTCAAGACCACGGAAAAGGCACACATGCCGATGGCTTCCAGGCCCGGCTTCTGCAGGTGATAGAGCGTTTCCGACAAGGGCACGGCGAGCCAGCACCACTCCTGCCAGCGTAGGGCCGGAAGTCCCCAGCGCCCCGTCAGCTCCTCCCGCTGCACGGCCCGGAGCAGCACGTAGCGATGCAAGAACTCCCAGCCCAGCAGCCAGGAGAAATTCCAGATCATGGCCCGCTGGACGTAGCCCCATTTCTGTTCCGCACCGAGGTGCCCGAGACTTGGGTAGGTGGCCTGCAACGCCGGAATAAGGGGGATGATGAACATGGCGAGCATGCCCAGCACGGTAAGCCCGCCAATGAGAAGCCCATCCCACCGGTCCCATTTACCTGCCAGATAGCGCCACTGCATCCTGGGCAGGGACACGACGAAGGGGATTACGAACCAGAAGAGAAACTTGAAGACGTCGAAGCCGGACCACGGTGTGCCCCGGAGGGACGGAAAGGTGGTGGAGAGGTGCCACTGAAGCCGGGACCAGGGAAAGGGCCACTGAACACGCTGGGCCGCCAGGGTATCAATACCCAGCACAAGGATCATATAGACCACCACCACGGCCAACCAAATGTGTTGTGGGCGTCGTATAGAAGCGCTGTTATCGGGCAAGTTTCTTCCCCTCACGCGTGTCCGGGAAGGGGCAGAGATCCCGCAGGCTGCACTGGGAACACTTGGGCGCCCGCGCGGTGCACACGGCCCGCCCGTGAAATACCATGTAGTGGGAGAAGAGGGTCCAGCAGTTGGGGGGCCAGACCTTCATGAGGTCCTGTTCAATCTTTACGGCGTCCTGATTCTTCGTAAAGCCCAGGCGATTGGTGAGGCGCGTGCAGTGGGTGTCCACAATCACGCCCTGGTGTCCGAAACACTCCCCGAGAACCACGTTGGCCGTCTTTCGGCCTACCCCCGCCAATTGGACCAGTTCCTCCATCGTCTGGGGCACTTCGCCATCAAACTTTTCCATGAGACTGCGGCAGGTGGAGAGGATGTTTTTCGCCTTCTGCCGGTAGAAACCACAGGAGTGGATAATCGTTTCGATTTCCTTCTGGTCCACCTCCAGAAAATCCTTGGGGTGGGGAAAGCGCTCGAAGAGTTCAACCGACACAATATTCACCCGCGCATCGGTGCACTGAGCAGCCAGCGCCGTCATGATGAGAAGCTGAAAGGGATTCTTGAAATCGAGGGTACATCGAATATCGGGATACAGCTCCGCGAGACGTGCATACACCAGGGGCGCACGTTCACGATTGGCCGTGAGGGTTGTCTTGATTTTAGGGGTAGCGGTCACGCGTGTACTCCTGCGGGATTGGCTCTGCGCGGCGGAGTATCGTTCCATGTTCCGACGCAGAATGAAATTCTGGAATGGGCCCATTGTACGAGGATGGGAGGCACAATGTCATGCTACGGAAATGAATCCGTCACCCCCACATACTTCTTGAGTTGTCTCACGAGATATTGCATTATGGCTGTCGGAGTAGAGCGTGTAACTACGGGGGAAGACACACAACGGGAGGAAAAGCAATGGCCGAACCCATATTCATGTCCAATGAGGATGACCCACGGATGGTGGAGGCCCATCGCGCGGCCCAACAGTCCTTCAAGTATTTCTGGCGAGAGCTCAGCTGGGAACGGCGGAGAATCGTTCCGGGGCTGGGTGTGGCCATGATAAAGCTCGCTTTCACGGATGGCCCTCGCACGGACGGAAAACCGGACTACGAACAGATGTGGTGTACGGATGTGGAATTCGATGGGGAAACCTTGAAGGCTAAACTCATCAATGCCCCCAACTGGCTCCAATCGGTCAAGGTGGGGGACGCGGTGGAAGTGCCCTTCACCGAGTTATCGGACTGGATTATGACCGCGAATGATGTAGCCTATGGCGCGTACACGGTCCAGGTGATGCGCGCCGGGATGGGCGGGGCCGAGCGCCGGGCCCACGACAAGGCCTGGGGCCTGGATTTTGGCGACCCCAACGAGGTGCAAACCGAGATTAATCGCACGCGGAAGAAACCGGGATTCATCGCCCGTCTTCTGGGGGCCAAGTCCGCACCGAGTGAGGAGGCTGCGCCCCAAACGGGTTTTCGTGACCATCCCATGTGCGTCAATATGCTCGAGGCCTACGACACGCAACTACAGGGAGATCCGTCAATCGCCACAACGCCGGATGAGCGTGGTTGGAGTATGATTCACGGTGAAGCCCTGGCGGGCAATCTCGGGGTCATAAAGCTGCTCTTGAAGCATGGCGCAGATAGTAACGCGAAAACCCCGGAAGGAAAAGACGCCGCTGGCCTTGCCCGCCGGATTGGGTGGCATGAAATTGCGGACTATCTCACGAACGAGGCGAAGTGAGCCTATGGAGCGCCCCCGGCCCGGCGGCAATTCCGTCGTTGTTCTCCCGTTCTTGCAGGCGGCACGCGACCTGATTAGGGGCGGCCAAAGTGGGATAGGCTTCCAGCCTGTCACGTCGCTAGATCAAAGCCCCACGTAGGCGTGCGGTACAACGAGTTGCACTCTAAAATACCGGTGCCAACATTCTACTGCTCCGCGATATCTCGTGTATCGCCGTCGCCTCTTGTCAGCCTGGAAGGCTAACCCACTTTCGCGCACTATTTCGACCACCCGAACCTTCCTCTCAATGGGTCGGGGCCGTCTGGTGGCGACACTGCGAACAAGGGCGATAAGAAAGGAGCCCCGAGTCACTGGCTTTTTCGCCACGCCAACAATTCCTCCGCCGTCCAGCAATTAATCACATTCTCGACGGCGAGCCAGCCCTTGCGCGCGATACCCACGCCATACTGGACGTGGTCCAGGCCCGAGATGCGGTGGGCGTCGGGGCCGATGGAAAACAACACGCCCTTGTCGCGACCATGCCGGATGTGCCGCCAGTCGATGTCGAGGCGCTTGCAGTTGGCGTTGATTTCCACGGCCACCTTGTTGGCGACACAGGCATCGAAGACCTTGTCCCAGTCCAAGGGGAAGCCCTTGCGGGAGAGGAGCAAGCGGCCCGTAGCGTGCCCCAAAATGGCGGTGTAAGGATTCTCAATGGCGGCAATTGTCCGCTTCGTGGCTTCCTTTTCTTCCATCTCCAGCTTGTTGTGCACCGACGCCACGATCAGGTCGAAACTGGCCAGCACATCGTCTTCGTAGTCCAGCGAACCATCCGTGCGGATGTCCGACTCGATGCCCGAGAGGATGCGGAAGTCCTTGAGCTTTTTGTTCAGTTCCGCGATTTCGGCCTGTTGTTTTTCGATGCGGTCGGGTTTGAGGCCATTGGCATAGCCCGCCGACTGACTGTGGTCCGTGATGAGGAGGTATTCATAGCCCCGCTCCTGGGTCGCGACGGCCATTTCTTCCAGGGTATTGCGGCCATCGCTATAGGTGGAGTGGCAGTGGATGATGCCCTTGAGGTCTTTTTCTTCCAGGAGGGCGGGCGTCTTGGACACCTCAAACTCGCCGCGGTCTTCCCGCAGTTCCGGGGGCAGAAAGGGCAGCTCCAGGGCCGCGTAGATAGCTTCTTCTGACGTACATTCAACAAGGGTGTCATCGGATTTGAAGAGGCCATACTCATTGAGCTTGAGGTCCCGCTCCTTCGCCCGCTGACGGAGCACCACATTGTGCTCTTTGCTGCCCGTGAAGTGGAGGAGGGTATAGGGGAATTCCTTCGCCTCCACCACCCGCAGGTCGGCGCTGATGCCCGACTCGAAGCGCACAGACGACTTGGTGTCGCCGTGGCCGATGATCTGGGCTACTTCGGGCGCGTCCACGAAGTGCTGCATGAGGGCCTTCACGTCGGAGGTGGTGGCCACCATGTCGATGTCTTTCACCACTTCCTTCCGCCGCCGCAGGCTCCCCGTGACGGCCAGTTCACCGACCAGCCCGGATTCCTTCAGATAGGCCACCAGCCCTTCCGCCTGTTTTTCCGCCTTGTCGTAGTGGAAGGAGCCCGTATGCTCTCGGGCAAAGGTGATGCCTTCCAGGATTTTGTCCTGCATCTTGCCGCTGATGCCCTTGAGGGGCTTGAGTTCGTCGTTCTTACAGGCAGCCTCCAGCTTGTCCATGGAGTCGATGCCAAGCTCATTGTAGACCTGCTTGATGCGCTTGGGTCCCAGCCCGGGGATGGCAAACAACTCGTAGATGGATTCGGGAAACTCGGCGCGCATGGACTTAAGATCGCTGCTTTCACCCGTTTCGAAGAGCTCATTGATGATGGCCGCCAGGGCCTCGCCGATGCCCTTGATGTCCCGCAGGCGTTTTTCCTCGACCACCGTAGCCAGATCTTCGTCGAGGGTCTCAATCGTTCGTGCGCCATTAACAAAGGAGCGAATGCGAAAGGTGTTCTCGCCCTTCAATTCCATCAGCAGGGCAATCTCTTCCAGAACGCCCGCCACATCTTTCTTATCCATGATTCATTCCTATGTATCGGCCCAAAAAGAGGCCGAGAAAAATCGCAACAATCCCCAGGAGGTTTTGCCCGCCGATGTAGAGGGTCGCCAACATCCACTGCCCTTCACGCAACAGGGCGCTGCCGTCCAGGGCAAAGGTGGAGAAGGTCGTGAAGGAGCCCATAAAGCCTACCAGGATAGCCACCTTGGTAAGCTCGCTGAATTCGTAGCGGTGCTCCGCCAGCGAGACGAAGAGGCCAAAAAGGAGGCAGCCCACCACGTTGACCGTGAAGGTGGCCCAGGGAAAGCCGGTCCAGCCGAAATGGCGGACGAGGCCATAGACCCCAAAGCGGGCGAGGGCGCCCAGGGCGCCAAAGAGCCCAACGGCACCTATTTTTAAGAGTATACTTGTCGACATGGGGTCCCGCTCTGTGGGTAAAAACAGTGGGCCTACTGTAGGGATTTCCGGCAGAAAATTGCAAACTATGGACGACGATGCACCATGACGTGCGCATTAAATGAGTAACTACTACGGAAGGCACGGAAATACACGGAATGGGTGAACTCATATCTACGAACCAGTAAGAAATCCGGTGGGCAGGTGGCAGTACTCTGTATGCTTCTTTCTGATGTTGGCGCTTCTCTCCGTCATGAAGGGGAAAAGCAAGTGGTCAGGAGCGCTCAACGATGGGAGACTTCCTTGAAACAATCTTCAAAACACCCATCGTTCACGCAGGTTAACCCGAAGCTCTCCGTGTAATTCCGTGCCTTCCGTGGTAGCACCCCTACGCCGATAGGCCTTCGTCATCTCAAATTCTGGCACCCACGCCCTGCACTCCATTACAATACGGCCCAATCAGTTCCCAACACCCCACAGGAGAATTCCCCGTGCGTTTCCGTACCCGTGCCATTCATGCTGGCCAAGGCCCCGATCCCCAGCATGGCGCCGTCATGACCCCCGTATTCCAGTCGTCCACCTTCGCCTTCAATTCCCCCGACGACTCGGGCGAGTTTGACTACTCCCGCTCGGGCAATCCTACCCGCAAGGCTTTGGAAGAATGCCTGGCATCGTTGGAAAATGGCACGCGAGGCTTCGCCTTCGCCACGGGTATGGCGGCGGAAACGACCATCATGATGCTCTGTAATGCCGGGGACCACCTCATCGCCAGCAACGAGTGCTATGGCGGCACCTATCGCGTGCTCATGAACGTACTGAAGACCAAGGGCGTGGAGATTCAGCTTGTTGATCTCGCAGACCTGAATGCGGTCCGCCATGCCGTCAAGCCCAATACGAAAATGCTCTGGATCGAATCGCCCACCAATCCCCTCATGAAAGTGGTGGATATCGAGGCCCTGGGCAAGATTGGCAAGGCCAATGGCATCACCACCGTGGTGGATAATACCTTCCTGTCGCCCTACCTGCAGAATCCCCTCGACTTGGGTATTGATATTGTCGTGCACTCCACCACCAAATACATCAACGGCCACTCCGACGTGGTTGGTGGTGGTGTCGTGGTGAAGGACGAAGAACTCGGCAACCAGATCTATTTCCTGCAGAACGCCATCGGGGCCGTACCCGGACCGTGGGACTGCTTCCTCGTGTTACGGGGCATCAAGACCCTGGCCCTGCGCATGGAAGCCCACATGAAGAATGCCCTGGCCTTGGGTGAGTTTCTGGAAGGCCATCCCAAGATAGAAAAGGTGCTTCACCCCGGACTGCCCAGCCATCCTGGCTACGAATTGAACAAGAAACAGGCCCGGGGCGCGGGGGG
>JAUIMA010000196.1 GCA_030432675.1 Candidatus Hydrogenedentota bacterium
GTGCGCTCGATACCGCAACCCGCCAGCACGCCTTGAAGAGTCCCGATGAGCGCGTCCGTGCCGCGGCCATCCGCCTCTCCGAAGGGGAAGGTGACATGTATCCCGCCCTCGCTTCCCACGCCAGCGATCCCAGTGAGCGCGCACGCCTCCAACGGGCCCTGAGCCTGGGCACCTTCGACACCCCCGAGGCCGCTGCCCGCCTTGCCGATGCGCTCGCCACCGAAAGCCATCCCCTCTTCCTGAGCGCCGTCGTCTCGGGTCTCCAGGGACGTGAGTTGGAATTCCTCCAGGCCTGGACGGAACGGGGCATCCAGAGCCCCACCGTCGTCTCCCTACTCGCCCAGTGTGTCCTCGAAGAAGCGAGTCCCACGCGGGTGGCGTCCCTCTTTGCCCTCTTCGAAAACACCCCCGAAGACCGCCCCTGGCAACGAGACGCCTTCTTACAGGCCTTCGCCCGCATCCGCTACGCCCAACCCTTCTCCCTCGCCGAAGAACCCAAAGCCCTGACCGGATTGATGCGGACCGCGGACTTCGCGACCCGCGAAAAAGTCTTCCGCGCCCTCAATCACTTCACCTGGCCGGGCGCCACCATGCCCGACACCCTCACGCAGAACGCAGCGCCCCTCGACCCCGAAACGCAGGCCCGCGTGGTAGCCGGACAAGCGCTCTACAGCGTCGCCTGCACCGCCTGTCACCAACCCCACGGAGGCGGTGTGCCCGGCGTGGCCCCACCCCTCGTTGGCAGCGAGTGGGTCAATGGCCCGCCCGAACGCATTGCCCGGGTCCTCCTCCACGGACTCTACGGCCCCATCGAAGTCAACGGCCAGACCTGGAATCTCAGCATGCCCTCCTTCGGCGTCTACGATGACGAACAGATCGCAGGCCTGCTCAGCTACATCCGGCGCGCCTGGGGCAATGTGGCCGACCCGGTCGCTCCGGATCTCGTGGCGGAAGTGCGCCAGGAAGCCGCCGACCGCTATCTCCCCTGGCGGGCCGAAGAGTTGCTGCAGGTGGGCCACGACACCCAGGCCGTGGCAGCCATTGCGCCCGAAGCCGACGGCTCCATCGATCTCCCCGCCAGCAAGGCCACCGTATTCGGACAGCGCCTCGCCTACCGCCCCACCCTCGACGTGCTGGCCCCCTGGGTCGTGGCCGAAGATATGGTCGAATGGCAGGTCGACGTGAAGAAGGCGGGCACCTACGACGTGACCGTCACCCTCGCCGCCGACGCGGAATCGGCGGGCGACGCCTACGTCATCGAAACGGAAAACAGCCGCACCCGGGGCGAGGTACCCGACACGGGAGGCTATGACCGCTTCCACCCCCAACCCAGCGGCGCCCTTACACTCCGCGCAGGCACCAACCGAATCCTGCTGCGCCCCGATGGCCCCCTGAAAAAAGAACTCGCTGACGTGCGCGCCCTGCAACTCCTTCCTGCCCCCTAGGAGACGGAACACGCCGGGATGCTCCCGTGCCCCCCCGCGGCCTGATTCCTGCAAAAACAGGCCGTGAGGGGGCACTATTTGTTAGAATTGCGGAAAAATTGTCGGGCAACTCCCTGGGCCGACGCGTTCCCCCGGCCCACAACCCGCAACATGACGCAAGAGGTTATAGCATGCCGAAAAAAGACCTGATGCCAGAGTGGTCCGAAAAAGTAGAGCAGGATCGCGATTTTCTCACCCAATGCTTCGCCGAAGTTCTGGAAGAACTCGACGAACAGCGGCTGGTGGAATTCTTACCCTGGCGCACGAGCAAAACAACCCGTCGCAGCCGTAAAGGCGTCGATATCGAACGGGTCAATCGGCAGCTTCAGGTAATCTCCATCGCCTATCACCTGTTGAACATCGTGGAAGAAAACGCTGCCGCACTCGGACGCCGCGAGCGGGAACGTCACCTCGGCCTTCTTCATGAGCCCGGCCTCTGGGGCCACGGCCTCCAGGAGCTGCTGGGCGATGGCTTTTCGCAGGACGAAATCCTGGACGCCCTTGACCGTGTCCAGGTCGAAGTCGTCTTAACCGCCCACCCCACCGAGGCCAAGCGCCCGGTTGTGTTGCGCCAGCACCGCGCCCTCTACGAAGCCTGCGCCCGCCTGGAACGAACCGACTGGACCAGCCAGGAACGGGACGCCATCCGCGATCGTATCAAGGCCCACCTTGAGCGCCTGTGGCGAACGGGCGAAATGTATCTCAAGAAACCAGGCGTACTCACCGAACTCGACGACATGCGCGATTACCTCGGCGTTGTTTTTCCCGAAGCCGTCTTACAGGTGCGTCAGCGTTTCCGGAATGCCTGGAAAGAGGCAGGCCTCGATCCCGAAGTCCTGCGCCAGAGCGCCCGCAAGCCCCGGCTCCTCTTTGGAAATTGGGTCGGCGGCGATCGCGATGGTCACCCCCTCGTTACTGCGGACCTGACCCGCGAGGCCCTCGCCCGATTGCGCAATGAGGCTATCGACCGGGTCCGTGGTCTGCTGAACGCCCTCGCCGACAACCTCACCCTGTCCGACCTTTTCCAGGTCGTGCCCGTGGCGCTGAAAGAAGCCATGAACACCCGAAGGGCCCAGTTGAACGCCAAAGCCCTGGAGACCCTGGCCCCCCTCGCCCACGAGCCCTGGCGTGAATTTGTCCAGATCATGCGTCTACTGCTGGATGACGCCCGGACCCAAATCGACAGCCCCTACACCCACCCGGAGGCCCTCCGCGACGATCTGGAAATCCTGGTCGCTTCCCTGGAGACCGTGGGTGCCACCCGCCTGGCCAAGGCGGAAGTAGAGCCCGTACTCCTCCACCTGGAAACCTTCGGCTTTCACATGGCCGCACTCGACATTCGGCAGAATAGCGACTTCCACGCCAAGGCCCTGTCTCAACTCCTCCAGGCCGCCGGCTTTGAAGATTGGGATTACGTCCAGTGGGACTACGAGAAGCGGCTGAAATTCCTGAATCGCGAACTCAAGTCGCTCCGACCCATCGCACCACGCCGCGGGCCCCTCGGCCATGAGGCCACCGCCGTCCTCGATGTGTACGGAGTCATCGCAGAGCATATCGAAAACTACGGCCCCGCAGGCATTGGCGGCTTCATCGTCAGCATGACCCGCGATGTCACCGACCTCCTGGCCATATACCTCTTCGCCCGGGAAGTGGGCCTCATGCAGCGGGACGAAGCAGGCATTCGCTGCGCCCTCGAAGTCGTGCCCCTCTTTGAAACCCTGGATGATCTCACGGGCAGTGGGGCCATCCTCGAAGACTTCGTGGCCCACCCCATTACCAAACGCTACGGCACCCTGCCCCAGCAGGTTATGGTGGGATACAGCGACAGCAACAAGAGCGCCGGTATGCTCGCCAGCCAATGGGCTCTCAACAAAGCCCAACGCGAACTTTCTGAGGTCTGCCGGGCCCATGGTCGCTCGTGCTACTTCTTCCACGGCCGGGGCGGCACCTTCAGTCGTGGTGCAGGACCCACCAACCGTTTCCTCCAGGCGCTCCCCGAAGGCTCTCTCGATGGCCGCGTCCGTCTGACGGAACAGGGCGAAGTCATTGGACAGAAATTCGGCAACCTGCCCACGGCAGTCTATAACCTGGAACTGCTCACCGCCGGTGTTACCGTGGCCACCCTGAAGAACAGCCGCGCCGAGTCGGTCACGCCACGCCTCCACCGCATCGGAGAGATGATCAGCCAGTTCAGTCAGGAAGCCTATAAGGAACAACTCGAATCCCCCGGCTTCATCAAGTTCTGGTCTGCCGCCACGCCCATCGATGCCCTCGAGCGGAGCTTTATCGGCTCCCGACCTTCCCGACGCAGTGGCAAGCGCTCCATCGAAGATCTCCGGGCCATTCCCTGGGTATTCAGCTGGACCCAGGCCCGCTACTATCTGCCCGGTTGGTTTGGCGTCGGCTCCGCCCTGGAACGCCTCCGCGACGAGCACCCAACGGATTACCGCTTCCTGAAGAAGGCCTCAAAAAAGTGGTCCTTCGTCCGCTATGTCCTCTACAACGCCGAAACCAGTCTCGCCTCGGCCGACCTCGATATCATGAAGCAATATGCCGACCTCGTTCCCGATGCCGCCCTGCGCAAGGCCCAGTTTGCCCGCATTAAGGGCGAATTCGACCGGACCGAGCAGATGCTCGAAGATTTCTTCGGCGCACCCCGGGCCGAACGCCGTCCCCGACTCACCCGGACCCTCGCCATGCGCGCCGAAGGACTCCGTCGGCTCCACGCCATCCAGATCGAGCTCCTCCGCGAGTGGCGTGATCTGCGGGCCAAGCGGCGCAACAAGGAAGCCGACGCCCTCATGCCCTCTCTCCTTCTTTCGGTGAACGCCATCGCCAGCGGAGAGCGCACCACGGGATAACACCCCCGTCCCATCGCAAACACACCGCACCGCTACGGCCTCCGTGGCGGTGCGTTTTTTGGGTTTATGAACAAGTAGTGGGTTCCCACAATGACTCCCTCCACCAAAAAATCAAACCCAACAGTCGTGCCGCGCGATCCGGTATTCCCGGTTCGTGCGCGGATTGGGAGAAACGATCAGGTCACTATATCGGGGCCCGGTCCTGGGCCGAGGGGAATGCTCTAATGCCCCAATAACCTCCCATAGCCCCATCGTACGGACGGGAGTACCCGATCGCCCGGCCCGTCCATAACTTGAGGTTCGCTCCGCAAAAAGATGCATGACGACAATGCTGCCCCCCGTTGCGATCGCCCCATTGCCGCACATACACTCGGAGTTATCGTCCATTGGCCAACCCAACCCCTTCGAGGTACCTATGAAAACCTGTGCCCCCTTTGCCTTCTCCCTCCTGCTCACCCTGACCTCCTTCGGCAGTCTCGCTGCGGAAAGCGCCCCGGCAGAAAATATCACCCGACAGGAATACCAAGACCCGAACACCAACACTTCGGCGCCCTATCTCCTCTACACCCCGATTGCGGTCCCCGAGCCAGAAAAACGCGCCCTCCTGATCTTCCTCTACGGTGCGGGTGGTTCCATCGAAAACTACAACATCAAGCGCCCACCCTATGCCCAACTGCGCGCGCAATGGTCCGAACGGGGCTATCACATGATCGTTCCCGAATTGGGCAAACAACATTTCATGAGTGACCAGGCCAAAGCCACCTTGGACGGCATCGTCGCACAGGTATTGGCACAACAACAGATTCCCGGCTCACGGGTACACGTCATGGGCACCAGCATGGGTGCCGGGTCCTCCCTGGCCTATGCCATCCACCGCCCGAACCTCATCCAGTCGGTCTGCGCCGTCATGCCCATGACCGACTTCGCCACGTGGGTCGTCGAGAACCCTCGATATCACGATCCCGTTGCCAAAGCCTATGGTGGTACCTACGAAGAAAAGCCCGAAGCCTATGAGCGCAACTCCGCGATTAAGAATATTGACGTCTTCGCGAAGATACCCGTCATGCTCATCCACGGCAATGCCGATCCCGTCGTGGTCTACGAAAACAGCCAGCGCCTCGCCCGATTGCTCCAGGAAAAGAACTATCCCGTCACCTTCCTAACGGCCGAAGGTCAGGCTCACAAAGACGACGTCATGCAGCCCTATCAATCTCAGGCCATGGCGTTTTTTGAAGCGGCGATGGAGTAATCACCCTCCGCCGCGCAATTGTTGGCCAGAAGACAAATTCATACCCAATACCCACCTATAGGGCCATGCGAAATACGCCGGGGAAATTCCTCGCCTCCACAGTCGGACATCGGGCAACTCACCATGTTATAGGTAGCAGACATCCCACCCGTTTCGTCGCGCCTACTTGCCGTTCTACCCATCACCAATGCAAGTATTCAGACGTGTCCATTGTTCGGAGAAGCCGTCAAGTGCCCCGTTTTTTTTGGTAGATTCTTGACTAAACGGAAAAAGTGCGTTACGGTTAGTAGCAAGCCTCTAATGCCATTTCGGTGAGAGGTATTGGCACGAATCAAAAAAGGGAACAATGACGATGACACCAATTCGACACCTGGCACCACTCCTGATGCTCGCGCTCATAGCCACGATATTTAGCGGCTGCCAACCACCAACCGTCGCCACGATTGCGGCCGACCTGCGGGACAACTTTGCCACCGCAGACGGTGACAGTGACGGACAACTGACATTGGCAGAGGCCCAGGCGGCCAACTCCAACCTGACGGAAGCCAACTTCAACAGCATCGACGCCAACGCCGACGGATTCCTGTCGCTGGCAGAGCTGGAAGCAGCCGCACCATCGGGTGGTGAGGGTGAAGGTGAGGGTGAAGGCGAGGGCGAAGGTGAAGGAGAGGGTGAAGGCGAAGGTGAAGGCGAGGGAGAAGGTGAGATCAATCTCACGGCCGTCAGCACAAAAATAGAAATGCACCAGCAGGGTATGATCCGCGCCGGTGATGACCTCGTTGTATACGGCTATGGTGGTTTCAGTGGGGTTGGCTACATCATCCCCTCCGAATTCACGGCCGGTGACACGGGTCTCGGAATCGATGCCCTTTCGGGCTTCCAGGCCGGCAACTTCGCCGTCGCGGGCAAGAAAATTGCCTTGGTCAACAACCTGGTCGTTTCAATTTACGATACCGAAAATAACACCCTGACGGAAATCCCCGAAACAGATGTCCGCCCCATTAACTCGCCATCGGGCCAGCGTTCTCCCGGAACCCTTCAGTCCGACGGAAACCTCGTTGTCGTCCGCAATGAAGACGGCGACACCGGAAACCACATCGCTGTCATCGATGTCAGCGGAGAAACCCCCGTTGTAATCGGACTCGCCAGCCCCACAGGTGACAATGAAATCAACCGCGTCGATCACGCCGTGGTCGATGCCGAAGCCCGCGTCGTAGTCGGTGCCGCATCGGTCGGTGGCATGGACGCCTTCCTCATCTGGGATATCGACAACCCCGAAACCGAGCCGACGGTCTTCACCCACGCGAACGGTATTGACCTCGATAGCCTGTTTAAAATTCACGGCAATCTTGTGCTCTTCCTCGATGACACCTCAGAGCACAATGTCACCGCCCTCAACTACACGGACGGCATGTTCCTCGCCGGTGAAGAAGCAACCGGACAGGTCGCGCTCAATGGCGGCAAGTTCCTCTTCTTCCTCGATCGCGATGCCAACGACAGCAACGGCGGCGACCAGCGCTCCGCCGTCGGCAACATTGCGACGGAAGCCGACTTGGCGACCTTCTTCGCTGCAGGTGATGCCGCCGGAAACAACTTCATCGACGGCAGCACGACCAACAATGGTGTCTTCGGTTGGGGTCAGTTTGCGGAAATCACCGATGACGGAAGCTTCATCTTCCTCTCCGGATTCGACACCGTCGGATCGGGTGAGTACCTGCAGGTCAGCGTAGGCACCCTCTTCGGCCACGTTCCGTGTCTGACATGCATCCCAGATGACTACGGCACCCGCGGCTCCAACGTCGACATCTTCAACAAGACCGTCGCGTTCAAGAACGGAGACAACAGCGGCACGACCCACGTGTCCTACATCATGCTGCCCTAAGCAGCAATCACCAACCACTGAATAACAGAACGGGAGCGCCACGATGGCGCTCCCGTTTTTTTTGTTGCTCCCTGCCGGAGTATCAGTCGGCGATAAACCCGTGATAGCGGCCCATGTAATAGGCCAGCAGATAGTGATGGGGTGGACGGAGGGTCGTGCCCTCCC
This sequence comes from Candidatus Hydrogenedentota bacterium, assembly GCA_030432675.1. Classification (GTDB taxonomy): domain Bacteria; phylum Hydrogenedentota; class Hydrogenedentia; order Hydrogenedentales; family JAEUWI01; genus JAEUWI01. Next base: position 7,642 of record JAUIMA010000196.1, read on the forward strand.
CCTTGTAGGAAAGCTTCCAGTAGTTCCAGTCCCAATAAGATTCCATCCGCTCGTCAATGGGGTAGGCATAGCCGTGGGCATCGCCCCCCATGGTAGTCGGTCCGTCGCCATGGTGCGCCATGGGCGTCATGTCAATGCGATGGGCATTCGACATGGACCACTCGACCAAGTCCAGCGGATAGCGTTTCAGCGTGTCCACCGCATCTTCATAGCACGATGCCGGCGGTGAAAGATCCGTCGTGCGCCATTGGTCGGTGCGGCTCTTGCCCCGTGCGCAGGCCCCATACACGAAGTTGGAAAAGGAGTTGCGGTCGAGTCGCTCGTATTCCCAATGCTCCCGAATCGCAAACTGATACATGCTGAGTAACTTCGGGTCCGTCTCGTAGCGAATCAGGTGGTAGTAATTCATAAAGGCCATGTTGTCATCCGGCTGATGACCGGGGTCATGGGGGCCCGATACATCTTTCGGCTGCGACATGCCATTCATTCCATAGCCCTCCTCATAGGCGAGCTTCAGGTATTCCTCACGATACTTCTCATCCCCAAGCACATGGTGCGCGATGGAGAGATACGTCAAGATGCTGTAGCAGTTCAGACCCCGCTCTGCATGCCACGCGGGATCGCGATTCAAATCGTCCGGCGAGAATCGCCCCCATCGGGTGGGCTTGCCGTCATAATCCACGAGATTGTAGTTGTGCGTAATCAGGTGATCCATGATCCGCCGCACCACCACGCGCACCCGGTCCCGCTCTTCTTCCGTGCTGCAGACCCGGTCGTAATAGATGGCGGCACCGAAAAAGTGACCATCCAATTCATCGGAACTCGCATCGGTCTTCCAATACCAGTCCCCTGTCTTATCCACCGGCACCCGGCGCTCCATAATCTTCCAGAGAGAATCCCGTTCGTTGCGGCGAACATCATAGTCCTTGTCATAGACCGCCCCCGGATCAGGCTCCGTTGTGGGCACCACGTTGCGGGCGATAAGTCCCTCGGGGCCGCCATAGGGTCCCCCTTGCGTCACTTCGCTCAAGAAAGCCAGGGCGCGAAACGCGTCGTGGGCATAGCCCCGATACCGCTCCTCGCCGGTCGTGGCCCACGCAAAACTCATGGCACCAAGATAAAGGCCCGTATTGAATCCATCGTTATCGGAAAAGCGGGTTTTCGCCGTCGATTTATCTCCCGGCACGGCCAGGGTCGCCGGATTCACATAGCCAAACGCTGTGCGACGGTGATACTTTTCGACCTCCGACTCGAAAAAGTCTGCTTTCTCCGCCAGGGTCATGGGCATGTTTCCAATCGCGGACACCCCACCCGAGGTCGCAAGCCACGCCGTACCATCTTCGCCTACGGCGATATCCAGCACATGATTGTCCAACAACCAGCGACGCCCCTGACGAAAGTGCCATTGACCGTCTCGATATTGAATCGCCCCATTGGTCGTGCCAAACCAGACACTCTCCGGCCCGGCGGCCATACAGGTGAAGTCGTTGAAGGGCAGCCCCTCTTTGCCGGTAAACAGTTTCCACGCTTCCGCTGACTCCCGATAGCCCACGCCCTGGGGTGCAGCGAACCAGAGCCGTCCCTGGCGGTCATAGGCCACGGCACGGACGTCGACGGGTGCCCAACGCACCGTGCCCGCCACGGGCAGACCAAGTTGCCAATCTTCGCCATCCCCGAGATAGAGACCAGATTCCGCTGCAATAGCGACTTCCCCGTCATGCAGCGCCACATCCCGGACCGAATCGGGCCGTACCCCCACGGCATCCAGGCTATCGTAGCCTGGTCGCGTCGGAAAGAGCCCCTTGGACCCTTCTGCAGGCGTCCAGCCATTCTCGCCCAACCGATAGGACGCCTTGGAAGCGGTGGTGGCATACACCGCCCCCGCCTTGTCCACCGCCACCCGAGCGACGCCCTCGACGGGAAGACCATCCCCCTGGTCATAGGGCACATGGACTGGCTGCCCATAGGTGCCGACCGGTAGCGGAAGCGTTGCGGCACCTTCAGACACGGCAAGTGCGGCCGGGGCCAACAATACAGTGATTAAGATAGATAAAGGGCGATGAGGCATGGGGGGTTCCTTTTACTTCCTGTGTTTTACAAAGGAAAGTGTTCATGCCAGATGCCCATCAAGGGGATAGCGCACCCGGCAAATTTCGTCTGCAACTCCGGCATGCCCACCCCAATCCTATCCTCCACGGCCCTCCGAGCACAAACCCGGGCCTTGACTCCCCCGGGCCCTTCTGCTTAAATCAGCAGGATAGACACGGCCCAGGCAGGGGGTCAGGCTTCGCTGTCACGCCATCCCATCACGCTCAAGGAGTCTCAACGGTCATGAAACGCTTCCACCAACCCACACGCCGCCAATTCATGCAAAACACCCTGGCGTCTACCACAGGTCTTTCCATTCCCTTGTTGGTGCCTGGCCAGGCCTTGGGGCAAGAGGCCCCCGTTGCACCCAGCGAAAAGATTACCTTGGGAGTCATCGGCTGCGGCCCCCGTTGCCGCTATGTCCTCGGCGGGATGCTCACGTTGCCGGACGTGCAGTGCGTCGCCCTGGCCGATGTGCAACGTAGCCGTCG
>JAUIMA010000197.1 GCA_030432675.1 Candidatus Hydrogenedentota bacterium
GGGACTACAGCGCAGAATTCAGGAGCAGGTTCTCTTTGCCTCGCTGAAAGAGCAGGAGCGCGCTCGTTTTCGGCGCACCCTGCTGGGTGCGGTTGGAGCCGTGATGGTGATTCTCCTTGGAACGGTGGCGGTCGTCAGCCTGACGCATTTCAGTATCCTGTATCGCCACGGCGTTTCGGGCGGACGGGGCTTCGTCGATTATTACCTCACCCTGCTGGACGTATCCTGGTCGGGACAAATCGGCGTCTTTGCGCTGGTAGGAACGCTGGGACTCAGCGCTATCGCCCTGTGGGCAGGCCTCGTGCTCTTTCGATATGAGCGCCAACTGGTCCCCCGCCACTCCATGCGCACCGGGCAGACCGAAACGGCCTTGCGCGAGGCACACTAAGCCGGTTTGCCCGAGGCACGCGGGTTCGGGGTATGATTGAGGGGCAAGGCCGTCCGTGTGGACCGCCAATCAATCCAGAAAGGCAGTTGTATTCCCATGAGCCGTCGTCGGGGCAAAGGCACCCAGTCCGCACTTCCCATCATCTGTATGATCGCGTTTCTCATCGTCGTGGTCATCGGATTGGCCATCTTGCTCGCACCCGAGAAAGATCCCGCGCCTCCTGTTTCCTCCATGACCTACCAGGAGAGACCGGCAGCAGAGACCTCCGACCCGCTTCCCCTCATGCCCTATCGCAGTGACCGGAAGGCCCCCGACGATGGGGAAGCGACTCCTCCTGCCGGCAATCCTGCCGAGGGGGTAGCCCTGTCGACCGAAGAAACCGGCGGGGACTATCTCATTCGCGGCACGGTGGTCGATGGGGCAACGGGGGAACCCATCGAAGATGCCTACCTGGTAGCCAGCCGAATTCCTTCTGAGGCAGAAGTAACGTCCTACGAAGAGCGGGATGCGGCTATGGTTGTGGAAAAAGATACCGATGCCTTGGATGCGCTGATCGAAGAAAAAAAGCGACTCTGGGCCGACGCTGGCGGGCGCAGTAGTTCCGACGGCGCGTTTCATCTCCCGATTATGGAAGCGGGTGACTATCAAATCACCGTGCACACCTCCACCCACCTGAAGGAAGTGGTCGAGAAACACTTTGTCGGTGAAACCGCGCCAGAGTGGACGGTATCCATCTCATTGCGCGTGGGCGCTTCCGTCGCCGGTCGCATCGTGGACAGCTTCGACAATGAGGGCATCGAAGGGCTGACCGTGAACGCCACGTTGGAAGCGGAACACCAATATCAGCAAGCTATTACGGACAGCGACGGGAACTACCTGATCGGCGGGCTCCATCCCGGATCGTACAGCATTATTGCGGACATTGAGCAGACGGCCTATCGGGTAACCAAAGAACTGCCCTTCAAGCGCACAACCATCTCCGCACCGGATCAGGCCGTGAAGAATGTCAATTTCAAACTCGACAAGGGCGGCGTCGTATGGGGCTATATCACCACGCCGGACAACGAGCCTATCGCAGCGGACGTGGTGCTGTGCACGTCGGAAAGTGTGCTTACCCAGGCTCTTTCGGCCATGGTGCGTCAGGCCCCGCCACTGAACACCAACTCGAAGAAGGAAGACGGGTACTACGAATTGGTTGGCGTGCCTCTGAACGAACCCTGGCGTCTCTATGCCACGGCCAAGGAGAGCGCCCCCCAGCTGGCTGACCCATTTTTACTCACCGACCGCCAGAAAGAGGCTCGTGTCGACATCTTCATGTTTACCGGCACCAACGTTTACGGACAGGTCGTCGATGGCGACGGGGCGGGCGTGCCGGAAGCCCAAATCCTGTGCATTCCCGGATTTGCCCAATTACTCACCCCCCTCGACAGCCCTCAGGCCGTCCGCGAAACCCAAAGTGACGAAGACGGTTACTTTGAAGTAAAGGAACTGCCCGCCGGGAACTATCAGGTCATGGCCCAGAAGGAAGGCTACAAGTTCGCCCTCCGCGGAGAGCCCCTCCGTTCTGACGGCTATCACGAGATAAAGAATTTCCGGGTGGTGCTGGAAGAGGCCGGAACGGGACGCTACTCCGTCTTTGGAACGGTCAAGGATTCCACGGGAGCCAATCTCTCGGGTGCGAAGGTCTACCTTAGTGGCCTGGGCACGGAGAACCTCCAGGGGGTCGGCCGGGAGGAGACCACCAATGGCAGCGGTGAATTCCTCTTTGAGGGCGTCGAAATTGGTACGTACATGCTCCGCGCCGAGTATGAAGGCTACAGCCCCAAGACCCTTGGGCGCGTGTTACTCGATGAACCCAATACCATTGTCATGCGGGCGTCCGCGACGGTACGTGGCCGGGTACTGGTCAAGAACTCCCGTCAGGCGCCGGAGAATGGCTATACGGTCCGCGCGGCCCTGTTGGAAGGCGCTGATGAGGATAGCGAGAGCGGCGGTATCATGGCGATTATGGAATCGGCCGTTTCGGGCGATAGTTCCCACTTCTTCCAGGACCCGCAAGGCACCTATGAAATCAGTCTCGCCGCCGGCACCTGGCGACTCGAAGGCAGTGCACCGGGACTTACACCTGCGCGCCAGCAGATCACGCTGGAACCCGGACAGGTCCTTGAAAACATCGACCTCCTCCTTTCTGAAGACGGGGGAGTCATCTCGGGCCGTGTCACCGTCGCCGATGGACGCAGCCCCCAAGGCACCCAGGTATCGCTTATTGAAGCCGGCTCTGCGTCTGAAGCCTTGAGTAGTCTCGCAGCTGGAGAGAGCGGTGAATTACCATCCATGTATGTGGACGAGGACGGTCGTTTTGAGTTTGAAAAACTCTCCGAAGGTACCTATAACGTCATTGCTCGACACCCCGCCTACCCCCAGGCCATGAGCGAATCCGTTCCCCTCCAGGCCGAAGAGACGGTGGGCGGCGTCGAAGTGCGGCTCGGCCCCGGGGGCACGCTGGAGGGCTTCGTCTTTAACAACGGCAATCCCCGCTCGGGCACGGTCGTCACCCTGGTAGCCGGAGGCATTCCTTACACGGGTACTTCCGACGAACGGGGCTACTACGAGATTCGCAATATCCCCGCTGGCGAGTATGAAGTCTTCTCCGGGGAAGTGGGCACCGCCATCATTGGTGATTCGGTCGGCGGACAAGGATACCCGGTCATCATTGAAGATGGCCTAATCACCCGTCAGAACTTTGGCGACACCAATGGTATCAGCATCGAAGTAACCGTTGTGGGTCGACGAGGCCTCCTCGCGGCGACCCTGAATCCCCCGGGTGCCCCGGTCCATCAGGGGGACGTGGAGTTGACCCAGCTTTCGGGTTATCGCAGCTATGTCTACGGCGACGTGATACGCTTTGAAGAAATCCCCCTCGGTGATTGGCAGCTCGATCTCTATGCTGCCGCCGGGCTGAGCAACACCACGTTGAATTGGGTTGGAACTGAGTTGGTCTCGATCTCCGGAGAAGAGCCGGTGATGGCCATCACGGTGGTTGCCCAGTGAGCCCTCATCGTCTCCACTGATCGAAAGTTCGACGAAACGCCATGAAATACTCTAGAATTCGTCCCGTTGATGGCGGCGTATGGCGTGGAGTCCGATTCTCCCAACCGCGAGGAAAAGTATGGCACTGATAGAACTGGAACACGTCGAGGTGCACTATGGTGACTTCAAGGCGCTCGACGGGGTTTCCTGCGAGATTGACGGGGGCTCCGTGGGGCTACTCGGACCGAATGGTGCGGGCAAGAGCACGTTGATGAAAACTCTCCTGGGCTTCAACCGCGCCAGCACCGGTAGTGTCCGACTTCTGGGCCACGAAATGCCCCGGGGAGCCCTGCAGGTCCGACAGGAACTGGGCTACATGCCGGAACGGGAAGTGGTAAGCCCCAAAGTCAGCGCCGTTTCCTTCCTGACCTATGTGGGGCAGCTCTTCGGGATGGTACGGGTGGACGCCATGGAGCGCACCCATGAAGTGCTCAACTATGTTGGTCTGGGAGAAGCCCGTTACCGCAAGATGGAAACCTATTCTACGGGCATGTTGCAGCGGGTGAAGCTCGCGCAAGCCTTGATCCACGATCCGAAATTGCTGCTCCTCGATGAGCCGACGAATGGGCTGGACCCGGACGGACGGTTGGAAATGCTGGACCTTATCGCGGGTATCGGACAGCGCCGGGGAGTAACGGTAGTTCTCTCTTCCCATCTACTGCCCGATGTGCAGCACGTGTGTAAACGGGTCATCATGGTCCAACATGGTCGGGTGGTGGAAGACAATTCTATCGAGGCCCTCACCGCACCGCGGGACGGCCAGTTTGAAGTGCAGGTCCACGGTGCCCGGGCATCGTTTCTGGACGCGGCCGAGAAACTGGGTGTCACCTGCGTGCAACAACGCAACGAGCTCTTGCTCCTTCAGGTCCCCGAAGGTGGTTCAGGCGAAGTATTGTTTCGCGCGGCCCAGGAAGCCCAGACTCAAATCCGCCACCTGGAACCGGCCAAGAGCAGTCTCGCCGAGGTCTTTATGGAAGCCATGAAGACACCGCCGACGCCCTCTGATGAGGATGCCGCCTGATGCCTGTCTATACTCGCTCCTACCGCAACTACGAGGGCACCTTTCGCCGCCGTGGTCGCTGGATGCTTATCGTCGAGCAAGAATTACGCATCCTGGTCAAGGGCAAGATCTTTCAATTTCTTTGCCTGGGGGCCTTCCTGCACTGGCTCCTTCGTCTCTTCCAGGTTGTGGCCTATGACGTCATCATGCAGGACCCCAACCACCCCATGGCCGCCATGCTGCAGCAGGCGAAGTTTCTCACCGTCAACGAAACAGCCTTCTTCGACTTTTTGCGCATCCAGGCGCCCATGGTCTTTTTGATCTGCCTGCTGGCGGGCTCGGGCATGATCTGCAATGACGTGCGCAACAACCTCATGGAAGTCTATTTTTCGAAGCCCATTACCTGGCGGGATTACGCCCTCGGAAAACTGCTGTCCCTCGTATTTGTGGGGCTGGGGTTTACGGCCCTCCCTGCCATTGTCCTGGTAGTGATCCACAACCTGCTGGCGCCCGGCTGGGAAACGCTCACAACGACCATCTGGTGGCCCGTGGAAATTGCCGCCTTTTCTCTGGTCATCGTGTTACCCTTTGCCCTGGGCATACTGGCGTGCTCGGCGGTCATGCAGAGTCAGAATTACGCGGGCATCACGGCCTTTATGATTCTGGTCGCTAACGGCGTCATCGCGGCGCTCCTCGCTGGTTTCTTACAGGAAGAAAACTACTTGCTCTTGAGTTACCCCATGTCCCTCGACCGGATCGGACAGGCCATATTTCATCAACCAAACCCGGTCTTCAATTTGGGCTGGGGGTGGCCAATGGCCTTCGTGGCGATGGTCTGTCTATTGTGCAGCGTCATCATCACACGGGTGGTGCGCCGCGCGGAGTGTGCCCCATGAGTACCATCATCTCCGCAAAAAACGTATCCAAGTGGTTTGGCGAAGTCGTGGCCCTCAACGATCTCAATGTCGAGATTGAAACGGGCGTCACCGGACTGCTGGGTGCCAATGGCGCTGGCAAGAGCACCTTTATCAAACTCGCTCTGGGCCTGTACCGTCCCTCGCGCGGCAGCGTCACCGTCTTTGGCGAATCCCCCCGTAACAACGCCGCCGTCTTACGTCGCATCGGTTATTGCCCCGAGTTGGACACTTTTTACGACAACATGACGGGCTATGAATATGTCTATTGGCTCAGTCGCTATTGGGGGATGTCGGCGAAACATGCGCAAGTCGCTGCCGAACAGGCCTGCGACCGGGTCGGCATGACCGAACGGATGGACGATCCCATTGAGGAATACAGCAAGGGCATGCGCCAGCGCATCAAGATAGCCCAGGCCCTCTCCACCGACCCCGACCTCCTCTTTCTGGACGAACCTATGGCGGGCCTCGACCCCCAGGGCCGGGAAGAAATGTTTTCGCTCATCCGCGAATTGGGCGACAACGGCTACTCGGTGGTAGTTTCCAGTCACATCCTCTATGAAGTGGAGCGGGTGACCGACAATGTGGTCCTCCTCTTTCAGGGCAGTATCATGGCCCACGGCAAGGTGCGCGAGATTCGTTCCCTCATCGATGCCCACCCCCACACCATCCACGTGGACTGTTCGGCACCCCGGATATTGGCAACCCATTTCGTCCAGGATGAGTCGGTCTTGCATCTGGATTTCGAGGGCGAGTCCCGGCTGGTCATTCGCACCAAAGACCCCAACGCCTGTTATGCCCGCATCAACGCCGCGGCGCTGGAGCCTGATGTGGAAGTAACCCGTATCCATTGCGCCGATGACAGCCTGCAAGCCGTATTCGACTACCTGGTGAAATGATGGACCAATCTTCTCACGCGTTTACAAAGACCAGCATCTTACCCAAGCCCGTCGCGCCCTCCGGGACCTTGGCGCAGTATATTCACTGTCTCCGGGCCTCCTTTGGTCACAGCCTGACGCTCATGCTGCGACGGCAGCGCATCATCTTCGCCGCAGTTATCACCTTTTTGCCCGTGGTGATTCCGCTGGCCATTGCCTTTTTCTCCGATTCCCAGTTCGCCCGTTCCGGCATGGACGTATTCAGCAAGATGGCGGGCGAGGCCCATATCAACACCCTCGCCCCGTTGCTCGCCCTCTTTTTCGCCACCATGATCATCGGTGAGGATGTGGAGAGCCGGACCATCCCCCTTATGCTCACCCGCCCCATGCCCCGCTCCGCGTGGGTCTTCGGGCGATTCGGCGCCTATCTCATGGTGTCCACCGCCATCCTGGGCACCTCCATGCTCCTCACCTTTGGTGCGAGCACGGCACTGTCGGACCTGGCCTTTGACCGCGATGGTCTCGAAAAACTCTTCACCTATGAGCTGGCCATGTTGCTGGCCCTCATGGCAAACGGCGCGCTGGCCCTCTTTCTGGGAGCCGTAACCAAACGGCCCATCATTATTGGTCTCATCTTCCTCTATGGATGGCAGCGGCTGGCTACCTTCGTACCTGGTGTGGTGGATTTTCTCACCATCATGAAATACACCACCGAAATGCTCCCGGTGGCCCTGGAATCGACGAACCAGGTGGTCCGCGAGGAAATCCTGGAATTCAAAAAGCAGCAATACCTGGTCGGTGCGAGCAAGGCGGCCATCACCCTATTGGGGATTACCGCCGTACTGCTGGGTGGCTCCGTGGTGGTAGTCCGCATCCGGGAATACGCCACCGACCGTGCGGCCGGCACCTGAGCGGGTGCTCGGAAACAACTTCCAGCGGGCGAGGGTAGCAATATCGCATCGCGCGGTGCGGGTGGCACCTGTGCCGACGGGCCGTCGGCGCTCCATAGGCCCGCTGACGGGATGTACCGGGGGTAGCAGCCGCGCCCCGGTTCAGCAATCTGGCAACAAGCCCCCTATGACCACACCGTCCCATTCGACCTCGACGGCAACTTACCGGGCCTCGATACCACAACGCTCGGCGACGGCGGGCAGGAAGACATCGAGCTCGTGTTGCAGCAACTCAATCTTGGCATCGACCATGTCCCAGAGGTGATTGAACATGTGGTCGCCCCGATAGTAACAGTCGAGTCGCACGTCGGCACGGGCCACCGGTGCCGCGGCGCGGGCATTCTCCAGTTCGTCGGTCAAGACCGCCCGCCACTGGGTATAGAGTTCCGTAGCCCGGGCTTTCTGTGCGGCGTCCAAGGGTCCGGATTCCGACAGGGGGATGAGTTCATCGCGAATCACGCAGGAGCGATTGAAGTTGGCCTGGGTGCGCACGGAGTGGTAGAGCCATTGGATAGGGTAGGCCTGGGATTGGAAGAGTACGGTATTTTGGGGCGGCACGAGATCGGAGGCCTTTGCTATGGCAGCATTGGCCTTGACGAGGTACTCGTTCATCTTGTCGTAGGACTTGCTGAAGGCCTCCACCTGAGAACCGCCGGAGGCGTCCACGAAGTAGGTGGGGTGGGATTTCAGCCCCTCCGAAGGCTTCATCTCGGCGAGGAAAAGATAGTAGCCATCGAAGAGTTCGTCTATTTCGGCGGTCTTGTCGGCCACCATGGGCTGGGCGGGGCCGATGTAGAGGGGCCCCTTGTAATAGGTGGGAATTTCGGGACTCCACCCGATGGCTTCAGAGACGTTGCGCCAGGCCTCGCGGAGATGGGGTGCCGCCTTGAATCCAGCGACGCGGGCGGCGAGTTTATTCAGCAGTTCGTCCTGGGGCGGCGCGGGATTCCACATGAAATGCTTATAGACTTCGGCGGAGAAGCCCCCGTAATAGGGCCCCATTTCCCAGAGGTAGGCACCGTCGGCACCCGAGCCCGCCAGGCCATCGGCCCGGGCGGCCCATCGGTCCATACAGGGAATTTCCGGTAGGAGCGCCGCCTCAAAGCTCATTTCGTACATGCTCAAGATCGTGGTGGGAATCCCGCGCTCGTTGCATAATTCAATCTGGCGCATGGCCCGTTCGCTGGGCCCGATAAGGTCGATGCTGTAATCCCAGAGCAATTTCTTGATGCCAAAGGGCTTGTCGATACGGGTGTCTTTCACGGCCTCCGTGAGGATGGCGGTGCCGGGATTCAGTCGCGCGATAAGGCCACTCTGATAGGCGTCAGACGCCCAGAGCGAAACGGCGGAATAGGGCCAGGCCTCTACGACGGCATTGGGATTGGCACGCCGGGCCGCCTCGGCCAGTCCGTTGACCAGGTTGGAGACCACCACGTCGGGCCCGAGGGCTTCGCAGCGCGCGCAGTTGGTGTGGCCCTTTTCGTGGGGATAGGGGCGCATGAAACAATGATAAAAGTTCTCGCCGCCAATGATGATTTCGATGCCCTGAAGATCGGGCGCACCGCGAAAGACTTCTTCCATCGACTCCTGGAGGTACTGCCGCACCATGGGGTGCTCGGTGCAGAGATTGTATTCGCCATCGGCACTCCAGGTCAGGGCACCGCGAATCTCCGGATGGGCCAGCAGGACCGGGTCATTCTCGGGAAACTTTGTCCGAATACCGAAATGGGCATGGGCGTCGAGGCCATTGTCGGCGGCATTTTTCGCGGCTGCGGCGAGCCCTTCCAGGGAGCCCGGTACGCGCCGCACGGCCAACTCGGGGATGGCTTCGGAGGTGGAAAAGGCGTAAAGTTCGCCCCCACCGACGCCCACCGCATTGCCACCGAGGAGGATAGTCATATCGTAGTTGGGCACGCTGCTCGACCGGCGCATGGGGATTCGGGGAGTATAGGTGATGTCCTGGGGTTGGAGATAGGGTGCCATGCGAAAACCGAAGAGATCGATGAGCCGCACCGCACCATCGCGGAGGCCAGCCGTATCGATACCCGCCACCTGGATTTCCTTCGGCGCAACCCGGACGGTGAAGCTCTCTTTGATGCCCTCCTGTCCCCCACCCTGGGTTTCCAGCGTGATGATGCCACCGTGGCCATTCTCAGGCCCGATGGCTGCCTGCACGGGGACGTCCAGCCCCATGACAGTCTGTAAGAAGCTATGCAGCAGGGAAGCGCTCTTTGCGGCCACGGGATTATCGGGCAGGGGCTGGACGATCACCCACGTGTCATCGAGTACGACGTCACCCTCTTGCGTTGGGCTCTCAGGATCCCGCACATAGCGGGCGAAGAGATCATCGCGGAGGGTGAGGAAAGGGCTCCCGGAAAGCAGGGCCTCCTTCTCTGCGTGACGGGCCGCCACGATCGCAGGGTACTCCGCCTGGTCAATGTCAGCCCATGCGGCGCTTCCAAGCAGGACCGTGGTCAGTGCAAGGGTCGGAAAACAAAGAAATCGAATATTCATAAGGCCTGCTCCTGGTGCGCCACGGGCTGTGCCGAATAGACGCTGAAAGAAACCAATCACGTTCGAGTGTGCGTGAACATGTCAATCTATCACGGCCAGCGACCCCGGTTGCAATACCGAGGTACGTCGAATCGTCGTCACAAAAAATACAAATACCCCGTCAGCGCCCCCACAGAAGCCCCCTGCATGGTATTTCTGCGCCCCCCTCCACTACATGTAGTCATCGCTCGGAACGATACCACACTGCAAAAGGAGCGCGCTGGATACGGGTGGGCACTAATTCGCCCTTTCATACTTGGATAATCCCGCAAAAAAGGCTATGATATAAGACATGGAGGCACGGTATGAAGTCGCTCAATGTGTTGGTGGTTGATGACGATGTGGATTTTGCCGAGGCGCTGACTGATGTATTGGAGTCGGAAGGCTGCCGTGTAGACCTGTGCCATACGGGGGAAGACGCGGTAGCGCGCTTTCGTGAGAAAGACT